>JBCQVD010000012.1:0-31189 GCA_047173405.1 Rikenellaceae bacterium | reverse complement strand
ATATAACTTTGACATTAAATAGATGCTTTAATTTAGGACGTTACGGGTTCTTGTCCTAAATTTTGAAGTAAAAAAGAAAAATTAGAACCCACCTGTAGTAGCTTGTGATGGTTCCCGCGTGGATCATTACTTCGTAGTTGCCCTCGTGCATCAAGGCGTGGAATGTCGCGGGGGTATCTGCGTAGTGGCTACTAAGGCGGAAGAATGGCAGCGAGCGCGAGCCGAAGATCAGTGTCGATTTAACACTGTCGCCTTTGCCCCAACCAAAGAGTGTCGCGCCATTGGTATATACGTGGCGATCCGAGACGAGCGTGAAGCCATGAGGGGCATCGAAGCCGATCTTTGAGAATAGGAACTTAGAGTATATCATCGGGGTGAGTGATGGATAGTGTGGTATCTCGGTGGCGCTTTTAGTCACCTTAACCTCTGCATCCTCACGCTGCGGCTCGAAGTTTTTAACTATTGTGTTGTAGCTCTCGGGCGCCCCTATTACGGCTCTCTCCTGCGCCACAGAACTCTGCTTTGTGGTGGCGATAACAAATCTATCGAGAGCTATGGCGTCGTCGATTTGGTGGAACCTGATAGTGTGGTAGCCAGGTTTATTAATTGTGATAGGGAAGATGATCTTCTCCATCTGGCAGTAGGCTATATCCATCCAGTAATCTTTAACCTCCGAACCGTCGGCTCTATGGCGCACCATATTTTGCATCTTACGGCGCATGCAATCAATAACTATCGGTTTTGCGCCATCGACACTAATTGCGATATTGCAGCTCTTGCCCTTGCCCTCGTTGAGTGTCGGTAGTCTAAAGAGTGTAGCGTCGAAGGTGCCTTTTGATGTGAAATACACTTGATACTCCAGCGTGGCACCATTTACAGGATTTGATACTTTGGCGCCTCCATCAACGACCATAGAGCTGCCTACATACCCGAGGTTATCAATCTTAACCCACTGTGAACCATCGCTGCCCTTGGTGCGTTTGGTGTAGTTCTCCATCTCGATTGCTACAAAGCCCGCCCCCTCTACGTAGCTGCGTGGGCGGATCTTCTCGGTGATCTTAGTCGCCACAATAGGGAAGCTACTGATGACTCCATCTCTGTTTTTAACATCAATACGTGCGCGATTGTCGCCCGCCTCGAGAGCCGACCAGTCGATGGTGACCCATATACGCTGCTCGACATTTGTCGTGCCGCCTCGCTCGGAGAACTTAACCCATGGCGATGAGCTGCTGACGCTCCATGTTTGAGGCGCAGCCCCCTTAGCGAAGACGTCAATAAAGCGGCGGTTGTCTTCGAGCGACGAAAAGAGTAGCTCGACCTCCTCGTTGCCAATGACTTGACCTTCGCATACAGCACCTAGAGCCTCGGTTGTAGAGTCCTCCTTGAAGCGCTCGGCATAGACTAGGTGGTGGGGGATATTAGCATCATCGAGGACTCTTTCGTAGATGTTGTATGTCGCGTATGGATCCATGATACCATCCCATTTACCCCCTGCGAGTACCTTATTATAGTAGTGTAGATCTCTGTCTATCTCGTCCGTTGCCTGCTTTGCGAGGTCACCGTAGAGGTTAAGGCTCGCGAAACGACCCTGCTTCTCGTAGAGCATATTTTTGTAGTAGTAGTAGCTCTTCTGCGCCATAAGGTGTGTTGAGCGTATAGGGTAGTACGCGAGGTGGAAGAACGCATCGCGTCTATCCGCGGGAACACTGTCGTACATAGCTTTAGCCTCAGCCTCCATAGCGTTGAAGCCCGAGATCATGCGCTGTGCTTCGTCGTTGAAGTCGAACGATGAGTAGTAGCCAAACTTAATCCATCCTCGATTGTAGCCAATACTTGTGAAGCTACTCATAAAATCGGGCTTCTGGCGGTTGGCAGCGACACAGAAGCGGGTGAAGAGGTCGGCGAACTGCGCAGCGCGCTTAGCGTCCATATCAAAGAGCTTGGCGGCAGACTCCTTGAGGTACTCCGCAGGCTCCTCGGCGAAATAACGGTCGGCATCGTTGGCGATCTCCATAAAGTACTTAAGCCCCAACTCGCTAGGTTTAATATCGCCCACATTGACAATCCAGAACGACATTGAACCAATCTCGTAGAGCTTGCGTAGCTCCTCCTGCATAAGTTTGTAGGGCATCGTTGTGAGCCAGTCGTAGGGGCTAGGGTTACCCTGATAAGCTATATGGTAGTAGATACCACATCCGCCACTGCGCTTAAGCTCCTTTTGGGTTGGTAGCTGGCGCAGGAAGCCGTAGTTGTCGTCGGTCGAGATCAACATCACATCCTCGGGTACATCAAGCCCCTTGCAGCGCTCCTCGCCATTGCGAGTCTCACCGTTGTATAGCTCGGCTGTCTCCTCGTAGGGGACAAAGACCTGAGGCACAGCATCCGCAGAGCCAAAGACTTGAGCTATCATCTCGCGCTGACGGTTGATGACCTGTTGTAGCATCTTGACCTTATTCTCGAGCGTTGGGTTCGCCATCAAGCGACGTCTAAAGGCAGAGTCATGCACCGCGCGGATACCCAGTGTATAGACAATATTGAAGTTCTTACACTCCTGAAGCCTCTCCAGCCAGTACTGCTCAATAGCTTTGGGGTTGACCGTATAGTCGAACTCGTGTAGATCGTCGCTAAAGAGTTGAGGGTTGCGCGCTGCCCACTCGTACCACTCAGCGTTGTTGTTGCGCGCCATATTCTCGCAGTGCGAAGTGCCGATAAAGACACCGTAGTCGGTTGCGTTCTTAGGGTTGAGCGCTATGCCGTTCTCATCCTTCGCCTCGAAGAAGAATGCTCCCTCCTCCATCATCGAGGGCCAAAGAGTGTTGGCGCCCATACGCAACATAAACTCATAGACACGTTTGTAGGTCTCGGGGGTTATGCCCTGCTCCATTGTCGCTGAACGGTTGCGGCTCCATAGGATCTTAGCCTCCTCGTCGTTGATGAAGATTCCGCGATATTTAACCGATGGCTGGTGAGGATCGACGTTACACTCCTCGATAACGACTCTGCTTTGGCGGCGAGGTGTGATATCGCAGTACCAATAAAATGGCGATACTCCGATCTTCTCCGAGATGTTATAGACTCCATAAGCGGCACCCAGAGCGTCACATCCAACCATCACAAGGGCGTTGTCTACTCCTTTCAGCGGTGACTTAACAGCTCGCATAAGGTATGATTGATATAGCCCATCGAGCTTTTTGCCATCAGTGTAGCTGTTGTTTTTAGGTGTTGTGAGGATGATGACATTGCCCGAGAGTGCGCTCTTGTCGCTCGTTATCTTAGGTGACTTACCAGTGACCATCTCGATATCGTCGCATAGGTGCTGAGCCGCAATTTTGAGCGGTGTTGGCTCATCCTCGGCGAAGTAAATCTGCGCAGGGGTCGTGCCATCGTAGAGGGTGAATCCCTTTGCCGAGAGTGCGATGACATTCACAAGGGCAACAAAGGTCAAAAGGAGTCTCCTTCTAATAGGGTTTGGGTACATGGTTATTAAGTATTAGTTTGGTTTTCAAATACAAATATACAAATATATAGTAAAAATCATCTGCATAAAAGTAAAAAATATAGCATTTTACGCTATTAAAAGGGTGTTTAACTTCTAAAAATCAATAAAATAGATATTTATTTTGCTTTTTTTGCCTCTCAACATTTGCGTATGATTTTTTTTTGATCTATCTTTGCACCGCTAAACCACGCCATATTCGTGGAATAGCGGTAAGGCCCATTCGTCTATCGGTTAGGACGCAAGATTTTCATTCTTGAAAGAGGAGTTCGACTCTCCTATGGGCTACACGGGTGACCATCAACAGGAGAGGGTTTCTAAAATCTTGAGAGATAGGGCGTTAAATGATGGCCTTTGTGTTCGTTAAGTGAATATAACCCATCCGAGAACAGCTATGGCTGTGAGCAAGTAACAGAGAATTATATAAAAAATAAAAATAAAAGAAAATGGCAAACCATAAGTCATCAAAGAAAAGAATTCGTCAGTCGCTAGTTAAGCGTACTCACAACCGTCTAATGCACAAGACTGCACGTAACGCTGTAAAGGCAATGCGTAACACATCTGAGAAGAGCGCTGCTGAGGCTCTACTTCCAAAGGTATCGTCAATGCTTGATAAGCTTGCAAAGCACAATATCATCCACAAGAACAAGGCAGCTAACTTGAAGAGCGCAATGCAGCTTCACGTTAACGCTATCGCTTAATTAGTGCACTTGTGGCGTCACAAAGGCGCGATAAACATAGAGGAGACAATCAAGGTCACAAACCAAGATTGATCTCCTCTTTTTTTTGTAGTGGTTATGAGTGATTCTCTAAAATTTAGACTATATTTGCAATATTATACCAATCCTAACTAACCACACTCAAATTTATCATGAAAATTCTAATTGAGATAAAAACCAAACTTCCAGCGCTTCTGTATGGAGGATCGCAGCGCGTTGTGTGGGATCTAGCCAAGGAGTTGAGCGCTATGGGGCACGAGGTTACGCTGCTTGCACTCAAAGGTTCGTACTGTCCATTTGCGAAGGTTATAGAGATAGACCCCTCCATGCCGCGTCATCGTCAGATACCTGATGACGTTGATGTTGTGCACTTCAATAACGACGCAGATCCATTGACCCAAAAACCATATATTGTGACGGTGCATGGCAATAAGGTTGGCGGCAATAGCCTCGATCACTCTGTCTTTGTGTCAAAGAATCATGCGCAAAGATATGGATCCGAGCACTTTGTCTATAATGGGTTGGATTGGAGTAACTATGAAGATATCGATATCAACCATAAGCGTGAGCACTTCCACTTCCTAGGTAAAGCGGCGTGGAGAGTTAAGAATCTACGCGGAGCGATACGAATAACCAAAAGCCTAGATGATGAGAGGCTAATGGTACTCGGTGGATATAGGCTTAACTTCAAGATGGGCTTTAGGTTTACACTCTCGCCAAGAATTAAATTCTACGGAATGGTTGACGACCAAGCAAAAAAAGAGGTGATATCGAGATCTAAAGGGTTGATATTTCCTGTTTTGTGGGATGAACCATTTGGTCTTGCTATAACCGAGAGCCTCTATTTAGGCGCTCCAGTCTATGGATCACAGCGCGGATCGCTCCCCGAGTTGGTTACGAGTGATGTTGGTTTTCTCTCAAATCAGGAGGATGAAATTGCAAATACAATACACGACGCGGAGTTTTCACCCCAAATGTGCCACGAATATGCAAGAGACCTATTTAACTCGCGACTCATGGCAGAGCGATATGTTGAGATGTATGAGAGAGTTATCAATAATGGTAAACTATAATAAAAAGAGGCTTAAAACTGTTATTAAGAAACTGTTTAAATTTTGTATCGAAGTTATTTTAGAGCTATTTTGTATTAGTTTTTGCACCTCAAATGAGGCGAATAGTGGTTCTATTTAACGATTTTGAGGTGTGAAAAATGATGCAAAAGAGACAAAAAGAACGAAAATATAAAACTTAAACAGTTTCTAAACTACCTATCGAATTATTCTGGTAGCAACAAATATGAGTACAACAAAAAATTACAAGGGGTTGACCCTGCAGCAGGTCGAGCAGAGCCGACTCAAACATGGCGAGAATATCCTAACCCCGCCACCGCGCAGGTCGATGTGGAGTCTGCTGCTAGAGAAGTTTCAAGACCCGATAATCATAATTCTGCTCTTTGCGTTGGTGTTGTGTGTGGCGGTTGCGGCATACCAATACCTCACGGGTCTTGAGGGTGGGCATGTCTTTATGGAGCCGCTGGGTATCTTTGTATCTATAATTCTCGCCACAACTGTCGGTTTCATCTTCGAGCATAGCGCCAATAAGCGCTTCGAGATCCTCAATGCCGTTGGCGACGAAGCACCTGTGAGGGTGATGCGCGCGGAGGGTATCACCCTTATCGGCAAGCGCGAAGTTGTCGTGGGCGATATCATAATCCTAGAGACGGGCGACGAGATCCCTGCCGATTGTGAACTTCTCGAAGCGGTATCGCTTCAGGTCAACGAGTCGACACTCACGGGCGAGCCTATAACGCGCAAGACAACCCTCGAGGCGGAGTTTTCTACGGAGTCCACCTACCCGTCGTCGCACGTTATGCGCGGCACTTCGGTGGTCGAGGGTCACGCCGTTGCGAGGGTCTTTGCGGTGGGTGACGCTACGGACTACGGCAAGGTCTATGAGGGTGCGCAGATCGACAACAGTGTGGTGACACCTCTCAATAAGCAGCTCAATGGGTTGGCTCTACTTATCACTAAGGCGAGTTATATCATCGCGACGGCGATTGTTGTTGGACGCCTTGCGCTCTATATTTCACACCTTGATGGCTTCGACTGGATCCACTTCGGAGCCTTTATCCTCAATACGGTAATGATCGCTGTGACGGTTATTGTGGTGGCGGTTCCCGAGGGTCTACCGATGAGTGTGACGCTGAGTTTGGCGCTAAGCATGAAGCGCATGCTCTCGACCAATAACCTTGTGCGCAAGATGCAGGCGTGTGAGACTATGGGCGCCACAACGGTTATCTGTACCGATAAAACGGGCACTCTTACCCAGAACCAGATGCGAGTGCACGAGGTGCTGCTCTTTGCAGACTCCTCCAAGTCAGAACTCTTCGAGGAGGCTATTGCGCTCAACACAACAGCTCACCTCGACCTCTCGAAGCCTCGCGTGAGGGTTATTGGCAACCCTACGGAGGGGGCGCTACTACTGTGGCTGCGCGATCAGGAGAGAGATTATATGACGCTTCGCGAGCAGAGCCAATTCACCGAGCAGTTGCCCTTCTCTACTGAGCGTAAATATATGGCAACAGCGGTGGAGTCGGGCGCTGAGGGGTGTAGGGTTCTTCACCTCAAAGGTGCCCCCGAGGTTATTATGTCGCTATGTCAAAGCATTAATTATAACGGCACGGTCGAGCCTTTGGAGCCGCACCGCGCAGCAATCGAGGCGAAGCTCCTAGAGTGCCAAAACGCAGCTAAAAGAACCCTCGCCTTTGCGTACGAGAGGCTCGGTGAAGGGCAGGAGGCGATCCGCGATGGGGAGCTTCAAGAACCACAGTTAACACTTCTGGGTGTCGTTGCGATCTCGGACCCTGTGCGCGAGGAGGTGCCAGGGGCGATACGTGACGCTATCGCTGCGGGTATATCTATCAAGATTGTGACGGGCGACACCTCCGCCACAGCGTGCGAGATCGGACGACAGATATCGTTGTGGGAGGAGGGTGATGGTGAACAAAACCTACTCACGGGTGGCGAGTTTGCCGCGATGAGCGATGAAGAATTACTCAGTCGTCTACCATCACTCAAGATCCTTTCGCGCGCCAAGCCAATGGATAAGTTGCGCCTTGTGAGGCTGTTACAGAGTCAAGGCGAGGTTGTGGCGGTGACGGGCGATGGCACCAACGACGCCCCAGCGCTCAAGGCGGCACAGGTGGGTCTCTCGATGGGCGATGGTACGTCGGTGGCTAAGGAGGCGAGCGACATCACCATTATCGACAACTCCTTCAGCAGCATCACGCGTGCAGTGATGTGGGGGCGTTCGTTGTACCAGAATATTCAGCGATTCATACTCTTTCAGTTGACGATCAACGTTGCGGCGTGCCTTATTGTGCTGCTCGGTATCTTTGTGGGCAGTGAGACGCCGCTCACAGTGACTCAGATGTTGTGGGTCAACCTTATTATGGATACCTTTGCGGCGCTGGCTCTCGCGTCGTTGCCCCCAAGTGCAAAGGTGATGGAGCAGAAGCCGCGACACCGCAACGACCATATAATATCAAAGGCTATGGCGCGTAGGATTGTGGGTGTTGGAGGGCTATTTGTGGTGCTGCTGTTTGGTCTACTGCAATACTTCACGCACGAGGATATAACCACTCTCGCTGATTTTAGTATTGCGAGTTATGTGAATAACTACTTTAACTTCAACTATATTGATGGCGGACTATCGCCCTACGAACTGTCGCTATTCTTCACCACGTTTGTGATGTTGCAGCTCTGGAATATGTTTAATGCTAAGGCTTTTATGAGTTCCACTTCGGCGCTGAGTAAGCCACATAAGTATAAAGCATTCTTCGCTACGCTGGGGATGATCTTTGTGGGGCAGATCCTTATTATCAACCTTGCGGGCGAGATGTTCAGTGTTGTGCCTATCAAGATTGAGGATTGGGTGACGATAATCGTCACGACATCGCTGGTGGCAGTTGTTGGCGAGGTGTGGCGCCTTGTGGTGCGTAGATAAAGTTTAACAATACTGAGGACTGCCCTGCCCTGCCCTGCCCTGCGCGGGCAGCGGCGGGGTGCTCCCCGCGGAGCTTTTATTTATATTGCGTATTGGGATTAGAGACTTCGCTCTAATATTTTGAGCTTTAAGTTATTGCCGTAAATAAATTTACACAATAACTTAAACCTCAAAATTTATTAAATGCCAAAGCATTTAAATCCAATACGAATAAAAATTAAGCCTACACATTAAATAGTTGGTAAAAAAGATAAAAAACAACTTAAAACTACTTAAAACTACTTAAAACTACTTATATGAAACTTAAACTCTTTTCACTTTTGGCAGCATCGCTGCTCCCGAGCGCTCTGATGAGTGCCGAGTATACTATTGATGTCTACGCATCGACGTTCGATACATCATCGTCGCAGGCGATAGAGCGCGTTGAGGTGACCCCACCAACGCTTAAACTCACACCGATGATAAAACTCTTTCCAGAGTATAAATTTCAAGAGATCGTGGGTGTAGGAGGTTGCTTTAATGAGATTGGAGCCGATGCCTTGGCTTCACTTAGCGCCCAGAAGCAGAGCGAGGTGATGTCGTCACTCTTTGGAGGCGATATAGGCTCTCAATTCACCTTCTGTCGCACGGCGCTAGGTGCTTCGGACTTCGGGCAGGATGCGTACAGCTACTCCGAGGTGGCGGGTGACTACGAGATGAAGCGCTTCTCGGTTGACCGCGACAAGAAGAGCGTCATTCCCTACATGGTCAAGGCGCGCGAGCTTAACCCCGCGCTAAAGATCTTCGCTTCGCCATGGTCGCCTCCAGCGTGGATGAAGGAGTCGGGTAGCATGGTGGGTGTGCGCGATGATAACACTATTATTCATAATCCTCAAATTTTCAGTGCTTACGCTAAATATTTCGTGGAGTATATCAAGGCGTACAAAGCAAACGGTGTGGAGATCAACCGTATATGTACTCAGAACGAGACCGATATGAACTCTAAATACCCATCGTGTATCTTCCCACCCAAGAAGATGAACGACTTTATTCAGAACTACTTGTCGCCCACAATGAAGAGCGCGGGTGTCGACTGCGAGCTATGGGCTGGAACATATCGCGTGGCGGAGTGGTTCGAGGGTAAGTTCGAGGCTATGGAGCTACTGAGCTACGCTGGGCTACTCGACAAGATTGATGGCGTAGGAATACAGTACACACGCTCACAATATATCGACGAGCTACGCGAACTCTACCCATCTGTGAAGATTATGCACACCGAGTCCAACTGCTTCAACGGCAAGAACAGCGTCGAGCAGGCGCAGAGCCGACTTGAGGAGGTGGCGAGCTACATCAACGCGGGCGTCGAGAACTTCGCCTATTGGAATATGATCCTCGATGAGAGGCAGCAGAGCGGCTGGCAGTGGAAGCAGAACTCGCTTATCACCATTGACCGCACCAGCGGCAAGGTGAGCTACAACCCCGACTACTACCCAATGGCGCTTATCAGCCGTTTTGTACGCCCTGGGGATCGTCGTATCGCCTTCTACCAGAGCAAATACCTCCCTGCAATCAGCGTCGTATCGCCCGAGGGTGTGTGTAAGGTGATTATCCAGAACACCACAGCTGAGGCGATGCCATACACCATTCGCATGGGCGAGGAGGACAAGGGGCAGACTATCGGCATCCCCGCCAATTCAATCGCTGCGATTGTCGTAACACCAAAAAAATAACCAACCTATAACCAAACCAACCTATGAGACTACCAATCCTTACAACCACACTTGCAACACTACTCTGCGCAGTGGGTGTTGCTGCGGTGCCCGAAAAGCAACCCGCTAAACTCAACACCTCCTATTTTAAGATGCTCCAGAGCCGCACCCTCACCTCGACTAGCGATATCAAATGGGTGAACTTCGGTCCCGCCATGTCGGGCTACTGCGATGAGTTTTGGGTACACCCCACCGACCCTAAAACGCTCTTTGTCAACCTCGATATGGGTAACTGCTACTCCACCCACAATGGGGGCGAGAGCTGGACTACGGTGCACGATTGGGACCTCACGGGCGAACAACATCGCATAGGGTGGATCGACTTCTCGCACCAAGACCCTAACTTTGCGCTGGCGATTGATGATAAAGGTCTGCTTATGCAATCCACAAATCGCGGTGCGCGCTTCGAATATATCACAAACCCTAAGGGTTATCCCCAACGCTCAGGGCGTGGCAAGAAGTCGGTTGTCGCGGTCGACCCAACCAACGACAATAACTGGTATATCGGAGCGGGTCAAGCGTGGCGCGTCAAGAATATACACCGCAGCGTCAAGAACCCCACTGGCACTAAGTACCGCAATACCGACTACGGCTACTTCCTCATCTCGAAGGATAAGGGGCAGAGCTGGAAGGAGGTGAGCGTCGGGTTCGAGGATCTCGATGTGTTACGTATCTTTGTCAACCCCGCAACCCCGCAAGAGGTCTACGCCTTTACCAATAATGGCTTCTACAAGAGCCGCAACGGAGGCGAGAAGTGGGCTAAGTGTGGCAAGGGGTTACCCTATAACTCGCCTCGCGATGGAAGCATGCACTACGATAAAGCCTCGGGGCGCGTCACTCTCTATATGGTCGAGCAGACTCACTACACCCAAAAAGGCGAGAGCGTAGAGTCGTCGGGTGGTGTCTACCGCAGCGATGACGGGGGTGAGAATTGGATGAGTATCACTGGCGACCTCGCTATTGATATGAGTGTTGTGGGCAAGAACTACTTTGTTAACTCGCTATACTATCGAACTATCGCTTATTGGTTGGGCGTATCACCTGCCGAGGCGAAGAAGAGATACCCAGAGCTTCCAAAATCGACACTCTCGGTATTCAATCGCGTTATGGTGAACCCAACCAACCCACAAGAGATCTTTGTGAGCAACAACATCAAACACGACTTCTCGTTCTCGCCCGTTGAGATGTGGATGACCAAAGATGGCGGTAAGCATTGGTACGCAGTGCTTCGTTCGGGTAAGTATTGGGATGACCAAACTGATAAAGATTATTGGCTCGCGCGCGGTGAGGGCAAGGACCCTCTAGGCATGAATGTGCAATACGCACACCTGCACCACGAGATGAAGGATCTAGGCTCCTTTGTGGGTACTCGCTTTGCTACCTACGCCCCTACGGGCGAGCTGTATGTCGTTCACGAGCAGCAGACACTGCGCTCAACAGACGCGGGCGAGAGCTGGCAACAGATCGACGATATCGAGACGACGACCGACAACTGGGTGGGTCGAGGTTGTAGCAACCTCCCAGGTGCAGGCTTCGAACTAGAGCTAGGTAAGAAGCGAAACTTCCTCTTCCGCTCGGGTGAGCATGGGCTGTGGGAGCGAGGCGATATGGGCGACTGCAAGTACAATGGTGTTGCGGTGAAGCAGATCGCAGGGCAGTGTCACGGAACAGGTCAGGAGACCTCAATAAGTGCTGTGGCGGTGCACCCTCAAGATACCATGAAGATCTATATTCTTCTATTTAGGCAGGGCTACCGCGGAGAGCTTCGCGCAACAGATAATGGAGGTAAGAGTTGGTATACAGTCAACAAAAATGTTGTCGCTTTCACACCCAAAGTGCATAACGAGATGTGTGAACAGAACGACCTGCGTATCGACCCAACCAACCCTAAACGCATGTACTTCACGCTGCCTACACTTCGCTACTCGGCACATACTCAGTCGCAGTGGCAGAACAATCGCCTCAAGTTAGTTGAGGAGTATGGCGTGTTCCGCACCGATGATGGAGGCGTGAACTGGACCCCTGTAAATAAGGGGCTACCTAAGGGGATGAGCGTGCTGAGATTAGAGATGGATCCTAAGAACCCTAAGACGCTCTACGCCTCGGTAACGGGTGATTTTGTCGATCCACAAAAACCTGCTAAGGTCGAGGGCGGTGCGCTCTACCGCTCGACAAATGGAGGTGATAGCTGGAAGAGGGTTCGCATACCCGCCGAGATAGAGTGTGTCAACCACCTCTACGTTGACCGCAATACAGGCGAGTTGTACCTCTCAGCTGGTCAGGGCAATGGCACAGTAGAGGCTGGAGGTGTGTGGAGTAGCGTCAACAATGGTAGTTCGTGGAACAAGATCTTCGAGATGCCATTTGTGAAGAGCTGCTTTACTTCTAAGCAAAACCCCAATATCATCACCGTGAATGTAGGCGACTGCCGCAAGATCGGGCGTATTAATGCTGGCGCTTACCTCTCAACAGATGGAGCCAACAACTGGCGTAAGATCAACTACAACCTCGGGCAACCAGGACGTATCACGGAGCTGTGTCCCGACCCCCACGATGAGAGGTATATCTGGAGTGGACTCTACGGCAGCGGCTGGTATAGAGCCGAGATAAAGACCCAATAGTGTTTAGTGTTTAGTGTTTAGTGTTCAATGTTCAGCGTTTAATGTTAAGAGACCTTACCGCTCAACATTGAACATTAAACACTAAACATTCAACAGTTTCTAAATCTACTTTGTATATGTATCCAAAACTAGATCATTGGGATTCTGGTCGCAGTAGTCAACGATACTGCTCATAGAGTCGAAGTCGACGGTTGTATTGCCTTGTTCACCCATGCCGATAGATGAGACGGATAGGGTCGAGGCGTCGACGCTAGCGATATAGAAATATACAAAATATTGATACTCCTCAGGGAATGATACCGTGCCGCTCTCGGTTTCGCTGCTGGTCTCGATCATGGCTAGGACCTTCTCATCTTGGACGTAGTAGCTGCCGCTTACTTCGTACCACTCGCCATTCGACTCTACGCAATATACACTATACGTCCCATCGCTATTGAGTGTCATTTTTGCATCGTAAGCGTTGCTTGTAGAGTCCCAACTACCTAGTAGTGCTCCTGTATATACAGGCTCAACTGTTGGCTCATAGTCTTTTGAACAGCTAGAAAAGGATAGCACCGCACAAAATAGTACGGCACAAAGGGCAAGAATTTTTGTTTTCATAGTTTTGTTTATTTTATGTTTGCTATTGATATATCGTTTTTTTTGTGGCGTAATATTATATTAAGAAACACGATTTTTAATCTCGCAGCGCGTATGCCGCCTCTCGAACAGCGAGCGTTTGCTCCGAGATTGAACCTATGGCGCTAAGCTCCTCGGGACTGATTGGTTTGCCAAAGCGCACCTTTATGGTACGTCCTTTTTGGCGAAACATACCATCCACAAGCAGCAGCATCTCGATATTAGCCTTGATGCCCAGAGCTTTGCGCAGCTTGTAGAGACGGTAAAAACCTTTGTGTAGCGTCCCGTCGACGAAGATTGGGACAACATGTCGCGAGGATGTATGTGCTCTTTTAACTGTTGTGTTTTTCCATTCGGGGTCGCATATCTCGCCATTAAAAACGCGCGAGCATAACCCCGCAGGGAAGGTGAGGATTGGAAGCTCCCCTTCGAGCGCTTCGTCGAACATCTGTGCCGATTTAAGACTCTGGCGACCTAGGGTGTTAACGGGGATCCATAGTGGAGATAGAGGCTTGACATTCATCAAAATATCGTTCACCACAACCCTTACATCTCCAAAATGCAGGAGCATCATATCCGCCAGAAGCATACCGTCCATGCCTCCAAAGGGGTGGTTCGAAGCGAATAGATAGCGCCCTTTAGGGTCTAACTCCGCGAGACCTTTAACGTCGTAGGTTATCTGTTGGCGGTCGAAGAATGAACGCAAGAAGTCGTGAGATGACATATCTTTACCTCTCTCAAAGATCTCGTTGATCTCCTCTGTGTGGAGCAGATTGTTAAGCCACCTATATACAAAGCGAGGGATACGTCGGGCTAATTTTGGTGACTTAGCTGCTATAATCTTGGGTATGTCGATCTTTTCCATTCTCTTTAGAGGTGAGTTGTAGAAACTGTTTAAGTTTTATATTTTCGTTCTTTTTGCCTCTTTTACATCATCTTTCACACTTCAAAATCGTTAAATAGAATCACTATTCGCCTCATTTGAAGTGCAAAAACTAATACAAAATGGCTCTAAAATAACTTCGATATAAAATTTAAACAGTTTCTTAGAAACTTGATAAAATATTATGCGAACAAAGGTATAACTTTTCGCCTAAAATAGTTAACTTTACAGCGTAATTTTTTTAGCGTATGAGCACAACACCCCCCATTGAGCAGACAACTGTTTACCACACCCCCGTACTACTAGAGGAGTGCATCGACCACCTTGTGACAGATAAGGGTGGCGTATATGCTGACCTTACGTTTGGCGGGGGCGGGCATTCGCGTGCCATACTCAATAACTTAGGAGACGGAGCAGCGCTTTACTCCTTCGATCAGGATGCCGACACGCGAGCTAATGCGCCGCAGGGAGATGCTCGCTTTCACTACGTGGAGAGTAACTTCAGGTTTCTGCGCGGCGCCTTGAGGCTGCGCGGTGTGGAGGCTGCGGATGGTATCCTTGCCGATCTGGGTGTCTCGTCGCACCACTTCGACGCACTGCACCGAGGCTTCTCTTTTCGAGGCTCGGCGCCACTCGATATGCGCATGAATCAGCGCGGCAAGCTAACCGCCAGAACCATCATCAACGAGTATAGCAATGAAGATCTAACGCGTATTCTCCTTAACTGGGGCGAGTTGCAGACCCCATGGAAAATAGCGAACTGCATAGAGCGAGCACGAACACAAGCGCCCATTGAGACAACCGATGAGTTGGTGAGGGCTGTTGCTCCATGTACGCCCAAGGCGGCGGAGTCTAAGTTCCTAACTAAACTATTTCAGGCTCTGCGCATTGAGGTTAATGGCGAGATGGAGGCGCTTAAGATGGCGCTAGAGCAGAGCCTTAAGGTGTTGAAGCCTGGTGGGCGACTCGTGGTGATCTCGTACCACTCGCTCGAAGATAGGTTGGTTAAGAACTTTATGAAGAGCGGTAATTTCGATGGGAAGGTGGAGCGCGACTTCTATGGCCGTAGCTCTAGCCCCTTTGAAGTGGTCACTCGCAAGGCGATAACCCCTAGCGACGGTGAGTTATTGGCAAATACACGCTCGCGTAGCGCTAAGTTACGTGTGGCGATAAAGTTATAGTGCAGCGATGAATGATACCCACTTCGAACCACAGCCAACCCCTGAGCAGCTAGAGGAGCAGCGCATAGCTCAGGAGGCAGAGGCTACTCTCGCGCGTAAGATACGTCGCGAGGTGTTGCGTGTGGAGCGAGGTGAGGCGGACGAGGATATAGCGCGCGACGAAGAGGAGCGAGAGCAAGAGGCGCAGAGAGAGAAGCAGAGGGAGGAGGAGCAGACACGCAAGAGGCTCAAGAAGGAGTCTAGCCCGCTGTGGCAGCTCTTATCGGGAAATATACTCGTTAATAGAGGTATCTCGCGGTATTACAGATACCTTATAGCTGTGGCGATCATGCTCTTCTTTAGTATCTTCTCAATGTTCTACTCGCTGCACCTTGATATGCATTATAGCAACCTCTCCAACGATGTGCAGCTACTGCGCGAGAGACACTTAAGATTAAAAACAGAGAGGTATCAACGTAGCTCTATCTCGGCGATTGAGAGGGAGCTAAAGAGGCGTGGAATCGTACTCGAAGAGGTACAAACACCATCAACACTGCTTGAGGATTAGAAATGGCTGGCAATTCAAAAATAAAGAGCGATATACTGTTTAGGGTGAATCTATTATACTTCATCTTTATTGTTGCGAGCGTATCTATACTAACACGTATCGTCTGGGTTCAGGTCTTTTCGCAGGAGGTCTCGTATAATTCGCAGAGGCTTAAGGGGCGTATCTTCTCGCATCAAGATATCAAGGCGCACAGAGGCTCTATCCTCACGCGCGATGGCGAGGCTTTGGCAACATCAATCTTTAAGTATCAGGCGATGATGGATTTCGGGTGTGAAGGTTTTGATTCACTCGAGAGGTATAAGTTCCACTACGACTCACTCTCGAAGCTCTTAAGTAGCTATTTTGGTGATAAACCCCCCGCGCAGTACCGCAAATTCTTCTATAACGAGCGACAAAAGAGATATAAGCTAGTCGATAAAGGCGTCGTGCCAGTATACCGCAGCAGTGGGCGCTTCTGGCGTTGGGTGGATAGCCTTCGTGGTGAGCTATATGTCGACAAACGAGTGTACGACACTATTCGAGACCATACGCCTGTTGCGCTCTTCCCGCGCGAGATAGAGTACTCCGAGTGGCAGGCTCTCAGACGCTACCCGATACTTAACTGGAGCCTCGGTATGAGTTATAACCTCACTAAGCGCGATGAGCGTATCTACCCTCAGGGTGAGCTGGCGGGGCGTATCATCGGCAAGATAACGGGTGACAAGGGTGTCAATTACGGTATCGAGAGGGTTCATAGCGAGCACCTCGCGGGGCGTGATGGCAAGGTGCTGCGCCAACGCATAGCGCGCGGCTTCTCGGGTCGCGTTGTGGGGGGCGAAGTGGTTGAGGCGAAGGATGGCGACGATGTGGTGACAACGCTCGATTTAGAGTTGATGGATGTGGCGGATAAGGCGCTGCGTAGTGCGCTCAACGAGCACAATGCACTCTGGGGGACCACTATCGTGATGGAGGTTGAGAGCGGTGATATACTAGCGATGGTCAACCTCTCGCAACTTAAAAATGGATCGTATAGCGAGTATGTCGACAACTATGCTATTAAGGCGCGCATGGAGCCAGGTTCGACATTTAAGCTAGCGGCGACACTCGCACTTCTCGACGATGCGAAGATGAGCGAGGAGCAGATATATAACTCGGGCAACGGCGAAACCGTCCTTGTTGGACGTAGCCGCGTTAAGGTGCGTGACTCTCACGCAGGCTTTACGGAGGTGAACCTAAGGACAGCATTTACACAGTCGCTCAATGGTTACTTCGCACAAGCGGTATACGAGCACTATAAAGATAACGCGGCGGCTTACACTTCATACCTCCAGCAGCTCAATATTGACAAGAGGGTTGGCTTCGAGGATTATGGTGAACCGCGACCTCTATTCCCCTCTCCCGACAACAAGAGGCTCTGGACACCTCACTCGACACTTGTCTTTATGGGCTATGGTTATGGCGTGGAGTTGACACCTATACAGACCATAACGCTCTACAATGCAGTGGCTAATGGGGGTAAGATGGTTGCCCCGCGCCTCATCAAAGAGATACGTCGAGGCGATAAAGTTCTGGAGAGGTTCGACGAACGGGTGATAAGTAAGCGTATCAGCTCCCCCGAGGCTATCGCCAAGGCTCAGTCGCTGTTGGAGGATGTTGCGATGGAGGGCACCGCCTCGAGGTACCTCTCGAAGTTTAAGGGTATGAGAGTGGGCGCCAAGACTGGAACCGCTCAGTTTGCTCAGAATGGTATATCGTACGCAGATGGTTACTACCTAGGTAGTATGGTTGGCTATATGCCCTCCGAGAAGCCACGCTACACGGTGATGACAGCAATCTTTACGCGCCGCGGTCGTGGTAAGACAATCTATGGCGCAGGGTTAACAGGGCAGGTGGAGAGGGATATAATGCGCTACCTCTACAATCGCGATGGCGAGTGGCTTGAGAGGGTTGATACCACATCAACCCAATACACCCCCAAGAGGGTCAAGGGGGGTAGCACCCGTTCAATAGGTGAGGTTACAGATCAACTGCTCGACCATAAATTAAAGAGTTCGAAAGGCGAAGAGTGGGCGCGTGTGGAGGTGGACTCTTCCTCCTCGTTTGTGCTTAAGCCAATTACCCAGAGTAAGGATATTGTCCCTAATGTGGTTGGTATGGGGCTTAAAGATGCCCTCTTTCTTCTCGAGAGCCGAGGGCTGCGCGTAACCTTTAGTGGTCATGGGGCTGTGGTGAGCCAGAGCATCCCTGCCGAGAGAAAAATTAGCGCAACATCTAAACATATAGTTTTAAAACTACGATGATGAAGAGTTTGAATAGTATAATAAAAGATATATCACCAACAAAGATAGTCGGTGAGTGTCGCGCCCCTCTCGAGAGCGTGTGCCTCGATTCGCGCAAGGCGTGCGCGGCGAGCCTCTTTGTCGCTCTGCGCGGTGAGGTGAGCGATGGGCACAACTATATCTCCAATGCCACAAACCAAGGGGCATCTGTTGTGGTGTGCGAGGAGCTTCCGGCGGAGCTTAATTCGGCGGTCTGCTATATTGTCGTTGAGGATAGCCACAAAGCGCTAGGACGCATAGCTTCAAGCTTTTACGACCACCCCAGCCGCCAGCTTAAGCTCGTCGGGGTTACAGGCACCAACGGTAAGACAACCACCGCCACGCTGCTGTGTGACCTCTTTGTTGCGCTCGGCTACTCGGTGGGTTTGATCTCGACGGTCGAGAATCGTGTTGGCGAGAGGCGTTACGTCTCAACGCACACGACGCCCGATGCCGTGTCGCTGCAATCGCTCTTGAGTGAGATGGTTGATGCGGGGTGCGAGTACTGTTTTATGGAGGTCTCGTCGCACTCAATAGCGCAGAGCCGAATTGAGGGGTTGTCATTTGATGGTGCGATATTTACAAACTTAACCCATGACCATCTGGACTATCATAAGAGTTTCAAGGAGTACTTAACCGTCAAGAAGAGGCTCTTTGATAACCTGCCAAAGGGAGCCTTTGCACTCACCAATGTGGATGATCGCAATGGCGATGTGATGGTGCAGAACTGCAAGGCGCAGGTGTCGAGGTATGCACTGCGCTCGATTGCCGATTTCAAGTGCAAGATCGTTGAGATGCACATGGATGGTATGTTGCTCCGCGTGGATGGTCGCGAGGTGTGGGTTAACTTCATAGGTTGTTTTAATGCTTATAATATACTCTCGGCATACTCCACCGCGCGACTGTTGGGGGTTGATGCGGACGAGATCCTTGTCGCGCTGAGTGCACTGAGCGCAGCTGCGGGGCGTTTTGAATACTTCAAGACCCCTAACGATGTCACTGTGGTTATTGACTATGCCCATACCCCCGACGCCTTGGAGAATGTCATCTCGACAATCAACGAGATACGTCAAGCGGATCAGCGCCTGATTGTAGTTTTTGGTTGTGGCGGAGGGCGCGATGCTGCGAAGCGACCACTCATGGGTGAGATCGCTACGCGTAACAGCTCGCTTGTTGTAATCACAAGCGACAACCCTCGAGGCGAGGAGCCAGAGGCGATTATTGCGGATATCGTCAAGGGGATACCCTCGAACGCCGAGGCTCGACATATTGTAATCACCTCGCGCAAGGAGGCTATACGTGCCGCGATGGTTATGGCGCAACCGCACGACATCGTACTTCTTGCGGGTAAGGGGCACGAGACATACCAGATCATCGGTGACGAGAAGCTCCACTTTGATGACCGCGAAGAGGCTAGAGCCGCGCTAGAGATGTAGATTGTTTAGAGGGCACGGTGTTAGATATGATTTGAACTTCTGCTTTTATATACGGAGGTTCTCGTAGTAAAACCCAGCTTGCTGAATGTATATCTTGCTTTTATGCACGGTGTTAGATATGATTTGAACTTCTGCTTTTATATACGGAGGTTCTCGTAGTAAGACCCAGCTTGCTGGGCGCCCCGCCGGCGTGAGGCGAAAAGAAAATAAAAAAGGCGAAAATAAAAGAAGCGAAAAAATAGAAAAAATAAATAAGGTATGTTTTATCACGTTTTTAAACACCTCGAAGAGTTGGGTGTAGATATTCCTGGAGGAGGTATGTTTAGCTACCTCACCTTTCGTTCGATGGCGGCTATTATCTTGTCGCTTGTGATTGTTATCCTCTTTGGCCAGAAGATAATAAGACTTCTTCAGCGCCGCCAGATAGGCGAGGTTGTGAGAGATCTGGGGCTTGAGGGGCAGCTTCAAAAGAAGGGGACACCAACAATGGGCGGTGTGATAATTCTTCTGGCGGTACTTATTCCGACGCTTCTCTTTGCGCGTCTTGATAACACCTACGTCATCTTGATGATCGTAACAACCATCTGGTTGGGTATCGTTGGTTTTGTCGATGACTACATCAAGGTCTTTAAGAAAAATAAAGAGGGTCTAAGTGGTCGATACAAAATTATCAGCCAAGTTGGTCTAGGTCTGATCGTCGGTATCACGATGTGGTCAACGCCACAGATTGATCTAGGTGTCGAGTCAACCATCCGCGAGACCGTGCTAACGACTATCCCGTTTGTGAAAAATAATGAGTTTGATTATGGCTGGTTGACATTCCAGAGTCCAATAGCGACACTTGTGCTCTACGTCTTGGTGGCTACGTTTATCGTCACGGCGGTCTCTAATGGAGCCAATCTAACCGATGGTCTGGATGGTCTTATGACGGGCGTCTCGGTGCCTATCGTCGCAGTGCTGGGTGTACTTGCCTACCTCTCGGGTCACGTTATCTATGCCGACTACCTCAATATAATGTATATACCTCGCAGTGGAGAACTGGTGGTCTTTGCCGCGGCGATGAGTGGTGCACTTATAGGTTTCTTGTGGTATAACACCTTCCCCGCACAGATATTCATGGGCGACACAGGGTCGTTATCTATAGGTGGTATCATTGCGGTCTTTGCGCTGTGCATCCGCAAAGAGCTACTGCTGCCTCTGCTATGTGGTATCTTCCTGCTGGAGAGCCTCTCGGTGATGTTGCAGGTGGGTTATTTCAAATGTACTAAAAAGAGGTTTGGAGAGGGGCGACGAATACTTCTTATGGCACCTCTGCACCACCACTTCCAGAAGCAGGGTTTCTTCGAGACGAAGATCGTTATGCGATTCTGTATTATCTCAATTCTTCTGGCTTCGTTAACTATTGTGACACTTAAAATGCGATAAATCATGGATACTTCAAGCACAAAAAGAGTAGTTATTCTCGGTGGCGGAATAAGTGGATACGGATCGGCTCTGCTCGCCAAAAGCCGAGGTTTTGATACGTTTCTATCAGATATGGGAAGTATCTCGTCGCGCTATAAGGAGCTTCTCGAGCGAGACGCTATACCCTACGAGGAGGGTCAACATACGCAGGAGCTGATTCTCTCGGCAGACGAGGTGATTAAGTCGCCTGGTATCCCCGAGAAGGCACCCATCATCAAACAACTACGCGAAGCGGGGGTGCCCGTCATCTCCGAGATCGAGTTCGCGGGGCGCTACCTCGATGGTGCTCGCACGATATGTATTACGGGTTCGAACGGAAAGACCACAACCACATCTCTTATATACAAAATCTTAAGCGAGGCGGGCTATCGAGTAGCGCTGGGCGGTAACATAGGCGAGAGCTTCGCCTGTTCGGTGCTCGAGGGGTGCTACGATTGGCATGTGTTGGAGATCAGCTCTTTTCAGCTCGATGGTATGTACGAGTTTAAGGCGGATATCTCGGTACTTCTTAATATCACCCCCGACCACCTTGACCGTTACGATTATAACTTCCAGAACTATGTCGACTCCAAGATGCGCGTTGTGCGTAATCAAACCCTCAGCGAGAGTTTCATCTACTCGGGTGACGACCCAACGATCAATATGGAGCTAAAGAAGAATCCACCAGCTATGAACACTCTGCCTTTCTACGCCGTGGGGGAGTCTCATCCACTTGAGGGTGGCTACCTCGAAGATAGTAAGATTATAGTACAGTGCGGAGGTGAGCGTGTCGAACTGTCGCTTGATGATATACAGATCCAAGGTCTCCACAACTGCTATAACGCTATGGCGGCATCGCTAGCGGCTATGGTGGCAGGGGTTCCATCGTGCGATATTGAGCGCAGCATAAGGTCCTTCGAGCCTGTGGAGCACCGTCTCGAACCAGCGGGTAATATGGCGGGTGTTACCTACGTCAATGACTCTAAAGCCACCAACGTCGACTCCGTGTGGTATGCGCTAGAGAGCGTTTGTCGTCCGATAGTCTGGATCGCGGGAGGTACCGATAAGGGTAATGATTACGAGCCTCTCAAGGCGTTTGCCCGCTCTAAGGTACACACCTTAGTCTGCATGGGAGTCGATAATAGCGCTCTGGTGGCAGCGTTCAAGGGCGTGGTGCCTAAGATTGTCTCTACCTCCTCGCTCGATGAAGCTATGCGCGCAGCGCAGAGTGCAGCACGCGCGGGCGATGTCGTGTTGTTGTCGCCAGCGTGCGCATCGTTCGATCTCTTTAAGAGCTACGAGGACAGAGGTCGACAGTTTAAGGCGTGGGTAAAGAACCACTATAAAGAGTAGTTGTGATGAACGTGAGTTTTAGATATGGGAAATTGATAAAACTGGCAGGTAAACATTAAATTTCCCTTATCCAAAACTTAGGTTATGAGACAGCAGAAGAGTATAGAGTGGTTCTCGGGGGATCGAGTATTGTGGATTATTATCGCTACACTTGCGATAATATCGGTACTTGTTGTCTACTCGTCAACAGCAAAGATGGCGTACGACACATCGGCTTCATCGTCAACCTCGCACTACCTATTCACTCAGCTCACGTATCTGCTGGTCAGTCTGGTGGGTATCTTCTTCACACATAAGATTGATGCTCGATACTTCTATAAATGGGCACCTGTGGCGATGATTGTAGCCCTTTTTCTCACCGTCCTAGCCTACGCTTTGGGTTATAGTACCAACGGAGCTGCTCGGTGGCTGCCTATTGGAGGCTTCAATCTGCAACCATCTGAGATTCTTAAAGTAACAACGCTACTAGTGCTCGCAAGATCATTGGCAGTACGTCAAAAAGTAATCGAAACGCTCAAAATTACACCATCATTCAACCCCCTCAAGTGGCTCACGCCTGCTCAGAAAAAGATATGGCGCGAGGGTACATTCCCAATCCTGATGCCCGTGGCTGTGGGGTGTGGTGTGATTATTACAGCACACACCTCTTCGGCGATTCTTCTTGGTGCTGTCTCGTTTATTGTTATGATGATTGGACGTGTTAAGTGGAGCGAACTAGGGCGTATAATGTTGTGGGTTGCACTCTTTGGGGCGCTCTATTACTGTTTGGATATGGGGCGTAGCGAGACCGCGAGTGGACGAGTTGGTACATGGTATGAGATATGGACAACAGATCGTACACAGGTGGATATCCATAACCTTGCGGATACCGATCGTTCGATGATAGCTATACATAATGGCGCTCTACTAGGTGAGGGGGCGGGGCAGAGCGCTATGAGGGTGGAACTAATACACCCCGAGAGCGACTACGCCTTTGCGCTCTTTGTCGAGGAGTATGGTATCATTCTCGCTCTGGTGCTTATGATGCTCTACCTGTGGCTCTTTTTTCGAGCTATCGAGATCTGCCGCGAGTGCCGAACCGCCTTCCCAGCGCTGATGACTCTTGGAGTCTCGGCGATGATCACGAGCCAGGCGCTGCTGCATATTATGGTCTCTATCAACCTCATCCCCGAGACAGGTCAAACACTGCCGCTGATCTCTCGTGGTGGTTCATCGCTCCTCTTTACAGCTATTGCACTAGGCATGGTGCTGAGTGTCAGCCGCCAAAACCAAAAGGAGAAGAGATAGAGGATTACCCTGCGTGGGCGGGCATCTCTGGTATTGCATCTTACTGTCTCACGCCGTCGGGCGGGGAGCAAGCTCCCATTTACTTTTATATCTATAGGACTGTCCTGCGCGGACAGCGACGGGGTGCTGCCAGCGCAGGGTAGTTGTAGAAGTTTTTATGTACCAGTAGTATTCCTCAACATTTAACACTACACATTAAACAGTTATTAGTTCTCCCTCTGTGGGCGACCACCTTGTCCACCTTGTCCGCTTTGTCCGCCTTGACCACCCTGTCCGCGTTGGCGCTCTACGGTTGAGAAGCCTTTTTTGTTGTAGAGCAGAGTAACATAGCTCTTCCACTTCTCGTACTCCTTCTCGGTGAGGATATTCTTAAGACTCTCGTCAAGAGCTTTATGGTTTGTAACCATGCGAGTTCGAAGATCGCGGCTGTTGGTCATAATCTTATCCATTACAGATCTAACCTCGACTTTGTCCTCTGACTCAAAAGCGAGCGTTAGGTCCTCCTTGACGTCGCTAAGGTATTTGATCTGTTTTGCAAACTCTTTTTGCACAACTGCTAACTGAGCGTTGTAGGCGTTAAATATCCTTTTAACTGCCTCGCTGTTCTCCTTGCTCTTGATCTTCTTCACCGCTTCGTTTGTATCGAACTCGAAGCATCCTGTCGCCTCGACAAAGTTACGTGTCATGAAGCTATCCGACGATGGGCGTTGACCACCACCTTCGCCGCCAGGTCCTCCCTCGCCACCTCCTGGGCGACCGCCACCCATGCCACCGCCACCGCCCATGCCGCCACCGCCGCCAGGTTGAGCCATAACACCTACAATAGAGAGAGATAATATTGCCGCGTAGGCAAATAATTTTTTGAAGCTTTTCATAGATTTTTTTTATGCATTGATTACATTACAAAAGTAATATTATGCTCTGTTATTGCCAAATAATTGGTGTTTTGTAGTGGCGAAACTGCGTTTTATGGTGGTAAATGAAACCTTAGAGCATAAAAAAAGATGGGAATAACCTTTTTAGGCTATTCCCATCCATAATACTTCAATGTATCTCTACTCTGAGAGTGGAATTACACTAACATAAGATTTACCACCAGACTTCTTGCAGAACGCCACGGTACCGTGTACGAGTGCAAAAAGAGTGTGATCCTTACCTATACCCACGTTTTCACCTGGGTTGTGGAGAGTACCTCTTTGACGAACAATAATGTTGCCCGCCTTAGCGAACTGACCACCAAATAACTTTACGCCGAGTCGCTTGCTCTCTGACTCGCGACCGTTCTTAGAACTACCAACGCCCTTCTTGTGTGCCATTTTCTCTAATTTTTAAGGTTACGCAACAATCTCTTCGATAAGAATCTGGGTCAAATACTGACGGTGACCGTTCTGCTTTTGATAACCAGTTCTACGTTTCTTCTTAAATACGATGACTTTGTCATCCTTTAAGTGGCGAAGAATCTTACATTTTACCGAGGCGCCTTCTACTACAGGTGCACCTACTTTTACCTGACCGTCGTTGTCTGTGAGCAGGACTTTGTCGAAACTTATAGACGAATTTTCTTCGCCTGAAAGACGGTGAACATAAAGTTTACGACCTTTTTCAGCTTTAAATTGCTGACCTGCAATCTCTACTATAACGTACATTTAATTTAATTAATGTGTTGTGTATAAAATTTGCCTACAAAGGTAATCATAATAATCGAGACTGCAAAGGTTTGAGCCTTTTTTTGTGGATTAATTTAGATTTAGGGCTTTAACGGGGCTAAAAAGGGTGTTGTAGATATTAAAATTTAAAAGAAATATCCATGTTGAATAGGCGAATTTTACAAAAAACATCTATTAAATGTCAAAAAAACTCTTTTTTTTCTTGCATATTCATTAAATTATACTACCTTTGTTATGGTCATGGGGCTAACCACCCCTCAACCAACCTAACAAATCTTTCTAACCTAACCTTGAGAGCACCGCCTTAACCAAGCGGCGCTCTTGTTTTTTATATAGGAGCGCGTGTAGAACAGCGCGCGCGTGAAGATGCGTTGTGCTAGGCTCTATGTTGTGTGCGCTCCGATATAATATCTGTCATATTCTCCTTCGCCCACGCGATTATTGGGTTCAGCGATGGCAGCAGCGTCTGTGACCTCTCGGTTAGTGAGTACTCCACTTTGGGCGGCACTACGGCATAGGCATGGCGCGAGACCAACCCATCCTCCTCGAGTGTGCGTAGTGTTACGGTTAGCATCTTCTGAGATATATCTGGTAGTAGGCGCTGCAACTCCTTAAATCTAATAACACCACTCTCGCTGCGGCTGAGCGTTAAGAGCACTAACAGTGACCACTTGTCACAAATGCGCGAAAGGATATTGCGAATGGGGCAAGTGGGGTTCAGATCATCAATTAACTTAATTTTACTCATCTCTATTTAATATTAGGTTATACTACTGGTGCATTAAAAACTTAAACAGCTTCTTACCCTGTCTCTCGCTGCCCTACGCGGGCAGCGGCGGGGTGCTCCCCGCGGAGCTTCTCTTTTGTAGCGTATTGGGATTAGAGACTTCGCTCTAATATTTTGATATATAAGTTATTCCTTCAAATAAATTTGAGAAACAACTTATATATCAAAATCTATTAAATGCCAAAAGCATTTAAACCCAACACGAATAAAAATAAGTTTTCAATCTACTATACATTAACAAATGTTCGATTAAAGCGTTATTTTGTTAACGCTCCATCAATGCTTAGGCTACAAAGGTAACTAAAACTATTTAATAGAGCAAATTGATAATCAATAAAATAGACAGTGAAAAAAAGTTAAATTTTCTTTCATTCATAACCCGTTGATTCTCTGCAATAGTTACTTTCGAGTAACCAAGTTACCCGAGAGTACCTACTTGTATTTGGGTTTTTCGATACATATCTTTGCACTACAAAAGTAACTAACAAACAAAAATAGACAAAGATGAAAAGATTAATTTTATCGGCACTCTCCATGGCGGTTGCGTCTATGGCGGGGGCACAAAATGTAGAGAAGCATAGCTTCGACAACTTCAATGTTCACGTCTTCACTTCGCCAGAGGCGATGGGGGATATTTCGATTCTTGTAGAGGGCGAGCGTGAGCTGGTGATGGTTGAGCCTCAATCCTTCTATAAGAGTATTGAGGAGTTTAACGGCTATATAGCCAAGCTAGGGAAGCCACTAAAGTATATTGTCGCCTCCTATCACGCTGGAGGGTTGGCGAGCTACAACCCTAAGTCGATCTATATGGTTGAGCCAATGGTTGCCTTTATGCAGAGCGAGATGGCTCAAGGTATGCTCAAGAAGTTCGATGGGGCCTTTGGTGGGGCTATGGATACGCGCATGGTTAAGCCACGCAGAACTATTCCTGCAACATCAATCCAGAAGTGGGCAGGTGTCGAGTTCTCATTCACGGCAGGTGCAGCGAGTGACTTCCCTGCGTCGAGCATTAACATCGGAGGCAAGGTGTTCTACACGCACTTCGCACCGAATATGATGCACCCATCGCCCATGCAGCTCAACTCGCCAAAGGCGGTAGATGCGACGCTCGCGGAGTTAATTAAGGCTAAACACTCTGGGTGCGAAATCTTTGTAGGTTCGCATGGCTCAGTGGCTTCGCGCGAGGATGTAGAGTTTATGGTTGGCTACCTCACCAAGGTGAAAGAGTTGATCTCAAGCAGCGCGACTTCAGATATCTTTGCGCAGAGATTGATTGTTGCGTATCCATCTTTGGCGGGTATCGAGAGTGTCTCGGCACTATCTCGGAGGTTATACCCCAATGAGGTGGTAAGCGATGACGAGGCAGCCGTGCGCTCACGCGTTAATGATTACTTTAATATGGTGTCAAACTTAGACGAGACAATCGCCAAGGGGTTGTGGGCTGAGAGCGAGAATATATCAATCATTACACCTCGTAGCCACTTCATCGGGTTTGACGCTATAATGAATGACTTTCTTAAGAGGACATTCTCGAAGATGAAGTACCGCAAGCTTAGTAGCTTTAGTGAAGCGGTGAGTATATATGGCGACATGGCAAGCGTGCAGCTATACTGGAAGTTCGATACTATTGATGCCGATGATAAAGAGCACCAAACTAGAGGTCGCGAGAGTTTGATATTCTCGAAAACGGACGGCGAGTGGCGTCTGGTACATGTTCACTACTCTCGCATGCCACAGTAACGGAGGTCTCCTGCGCGGACAGCTTCGAGTTCTGTCTCTTACTGCCCTACGCGGGCAGCGGCGGGGTGCTCCCCGCAGAGCTTTTTTTTGTAGCGGTCTGGTTTAAGAACTGCGTTCTACAATAAAAAGTGTTAGATAATTATCTCAAATAAATTTGGATAACCATCTAACACTTTTCATCTTATAAACACTGAAGTGTTTAAAACCAAACCGTGTTGAGCGTTGAGTGTTTAGTGTTAAGAAACTAATCATTAAACACTTAACATTAAACACTTAACGCTTAACACTCTCCAGATACTCTCCCTTATAGATGAAACCATGCTCTAGGATGATGCGCTCGACATCAGCAATGGAGATGTTATCTGCCATAATATCGAGACGACACTCCGAAGGTGATGCTGTGGCGCTGTGCACGTCTTTGATGCCTTTAATTCCCTTTTCGAGGGTCATCTTACAGTGGTTACAAGTCATGCCTTCCACACGGAAACTATATTTTTTTGCGACAGCGAAGCTGAACCCTTGCGCTGAGAGTGGTGCCTGAGTATTTGGCTTGTTGAGTGGGCTGAGTGGCTGTTTTGCGAAGCCTCTACTCTGGTGGGTCTGAGGGTCTGTACTGCAACATGCCGATTTAGCCTCCCCTTTGGAGTCGATATATTGTCGAATGTAACCATACGCAATTAACCCAAGCAGAAGAGCTGTGGAGCACCAACTAATATATGGATTGAGCATGTGGTGGGCACCAGAGATGTTGGACATTGGCGAGAGGTCAAACCACTCCTCGGGTAGAAGCCCATTGATTATAAACCCGAAGATAAGCGCCCCGCCAATAATAGATGCAAGGTAGCTTAGGAGGGTTTTGTTTCCGAAGATCTGTCTTATAACATTTATTGTCGCTGCATTTGTAGCGGGTCCCGCCATTAGAAGAATAAGCGCTGCGCCAGGAGATAGTCCCTTCATCATAAGCACGGCAACGATAGGCACTGAACCCGTAGCACATATATATAGTGGTACCGATGCGGCGAGCACTATAACCATACTAAGTAGCTCGTTGTCGAGGTATGTTGTGAAGAAGCCGTCGGGGATAATCGTGGAGAGCAGGGCCGCTAGAACCATTCCTTGTAGCAGCCACTTGGCGATTGACATCAGAAACTCCCTGAAGCCGTAGTTTAATACCTCCTTGACGCCTCCCTTTCTATCTCCTTGAGCTGTCGGTTTCGATATCTCGGGCTTGTGGGTGTTGCTCTCCTTCTCGACGATATTTGTCGCGACGCCACCTATGACACCTGTGATAAATGCAACCACAACGCGCATAATAGCGAATGGTAGCCCGATAAGAGAGTAGGTGATAAGGATGCTGTCAACACCCGTTTGAGGTGTCGATATAAGGAATGATACACTTGCACCCTTCGATGCTCCGTTGCGGTAGAGGGCTACACCTGCGGGTATGACACCACACGAACAGAGCGGTAGAGGTACGCCTATGAGCGCCGCGTTTGTTACGGATTTGAGATCTCCTCCACCCATAAGTTTTTCAACAACACCTTGAGGTACATAGACCTTGAGAATGCCCGCTATAAGAAAACCAAAGAGTAGATATACCGACATCGAGTTGAATATAAGTATCAACTCCTCCAAAAATGTTTTTACGAATTCTATCATATTGTTGAGCTTTAGACCCCACAAAGGTACGACATATAATGCGAGAATGTACCGCGTTTGGTATTTTTTTTGTAAATTGCAGTATCTGTAATGTTTTGCATGTTGAGGGTTTGTTTTTATTCGTGTTGGAACCCAATACGCAATATAAACAATAGCTCTGCGAGGAGCACCCATGGGAGCACCCCGCCGCTGCCCGCGCAGGGCAGTCCCATATTTTGTCATGCAGCAATAACGATAAACTAAAAAATAAAACTCATATTACTAAGAACTATGGAAAATAAGAGATTTGAACTATCCGCACTAAAGTACAATCTTGATGCTTTAGAGCCTATCATGAGTCGCGAAACGCTCGAACTGCACTGGGGCAGGCACCTGCGTGCATATATCGACAACCTTAATGATCTTATCGAGGGGACACGTTTTGAGGGTGCGCCGCTCGATATTATCGTCAAGGAGTCTGAGGGTGCAACATTCAATAATGCAGGTCAAGTGTATAACCATCAAGTAGCCTTTGACACCCTCTCGCCCACGCCTAAAACATCCCCTACGGGCGCTCTCGCCATAGCTATAGATGACACTTTCGGCTCTTTTGAGAGTTTGCGAAAGGAGTTCAAGCAGCGAGGGTTGACCCTCTTTGGTTCGGGGTGGGTTTGGCTCTCGAAGGATGCTAATGGCGGTCTTGTGATTACGCAGGAGGTGAATGCGGGAAATCCGTTGCGCCAAAATCTAAAGCCTCTATTCTGTATCGACGTGTGGGAGCACGCCTACTATGTCGACTACCGCAATCGTCGCGCTGATTACCTGGCAGGCGTCTGGCAACTTATTGATTGGAGCACTGTCGAGCGCGCTTTTGAGAGGTAAGCCCCAGAACCGCCCCAATCTGCCTTTATGCCTGGTTTATAATTGTTTGTATTGTTAAATTTTGTTGTTATTTTCTCTGTTTTTGCTCAATTTTAGCCGATAATGAAGTGTTCTAACTATTATATTCAATATAATCTATATCACGGCAACGCTCTCTGAAATAATCATTCAAGAAATATACGTTATCTTGCATCAACTTATGACCATGCTCCTCACCTTGCTGGCTGACCATTTGAGCATCGGCAAGTAATCCTTCGTCAATCATTAAAGTTGCTACATAATATGGAACTTCTGTATCTAACAGCACTACGTGTGCATACTCTTTTGCATCTTTTGTGTCATACATAGGGTTGTCGGGGTGTTTAAAACAGCTGCATATATCAAATTGAGTATAGATGCCACTCTTGGGATTTGCGCATACGAACAAATCACTGCCCTCAACTTCGGCAGGAAAGAAATTTGCTTTATCGCCTTGAAATCCGAGAGTTTTGCGGGCAAATTTTTCATATTCTTTGGTATTCTTGAAAAACAAGACTCGTTTGCCTTTAGTGTTCTTGACAAATATATCATTAGCCGCTTTTATCATCTCCTTATCTTTCTCATCCTTTGCGGCCGTCTCTTCTAATTTGGCTGCATCATACTCCATCATTGCTCCTGAAATCCACCACACACCGTCAAAAGAGAGCAACGAAACTAATGCGCACTTTCCAAGGTATATCTTTATATTTTTGGGATCGAATGATTCAATAGTTATCTTTAATGGCTCTCCATTTGAGCCAACCTCTCTTGCATAGACATACTCATCGTCGGCACTATCTACATAAATTCCCACAAATCGTTT
>JBCQVD010000111.1:0-6150 GCA_047173405.1 Rikenellaceae bacterium | reverse complement strand
ATTTATTGTTTACCTGTTAGTTTTATCAATTTCCCATATCTAAAACTCAGGTTATCGGCTTTTTAAAGCCGATGTATATTCGATAAACCCCTCTTGCATCTCCCCAAACCGTTTGGGGAGACTTTCTTTTAGAGGTGTTTTGGATAAGAAATTCTTATCCAAAACTCACGTTAATATGAATCTTATAGACTTCTCACTAGCTCAAGACCATTGATCCAAACACCTGCGTTTTTATCAAGACTCTTATAGTTTAGCTTAACCTTGTCGCCACTCTTCTTCACCGAGAACTTAACCTCCGAGATTGAAGGAGAACCGAGTTGTTGGTTCTTGCCGCTAGTAACAGCTACGTTTGAAGCAGCAACCTTACCCGCTACGCTTATCTCCAAAGATTTAGAGAATGGGAGCTTATGTATTGACTCCTTCTGCAAGCGCTCACGGTTAGGGTCCATGCTGTTAGTGTTAGATGCTGGCGCGTGGTGGTACGTGCGAAGTGTATACTCACCCACAGGCAACTTCTCAATAGTTAGATCAACACCCTTCTCGTCGATGCACAACACGCCATCGCCATACACAAAGTTATCCTTTCCGATAAGGTTCATCTCACCTAACCAACGCATAACGCCCGCCGATGATGCTGAAGCGATAGTAAATGTATAATCTCCATCCTGCCACTTATCATGCACTTCAGCAGCTGAGATTGGTGATGGAGTATCGCCCGCAGTGAGATCATCCAACACCGCTGGAGCGACATGAGCCACCGCACTCTTCTCGTCACTTGGCATCCATGGAGTCCAACCAAACTGGATTAGTTGTCCCTCAGCACCCAAATCAAGCATAAGGGTCTCGTTATCGTTTATTACGTAGCTATCAGCCTTCATGCAGTCGAACTCAGCAGGTACACTCGCAAAAGTTACAGATGAAGGTGTTAGAGTTCCACACGAAGCAGAGACTGTAATATTTCCTGCCTTCTTACCCGCGCGTATTAGTGCACTACCCTTTCCTAGGCGTATCTCCACAGGGTTAGATCTGATATTTGTACCATCGCCAACGATCGTAGCATCACCATCGACCTTAAAGCTGATCTCACCCTTGAAGTCGCGAAGTCTCATGCCATTGGCATCAAGCACCTCGGCATGAACAACCATGATATCACTACCGTCAGCCACAAGGTCCATATCATATTTATCGACGATGAGCTTAAGCTTCTGAGCTGCTTGAGGTGTGTAGATCGCCTTTTCGAGAATCTGTTCGCCCTCTCTCCAGCCCTTGATTACAACCTCACCATCGGCATACGCTAGGGTTGAGATCTCAAATGGAGCGTGTTGTAGACCGTTATATTTAAGTGCACGCGATGGGTAGAAGCGACCTGCGCTACGTCCGTTAAGTTCCAATGTTAAGTACTCAGCATTACTATAAATAGTGAGCATCTTTGTCTCAGGCGCCCAATCATCCACAACGTAGATATATGGCTTGGTGGTCATCTCCGATGGGTACCACAAGAGACGCGTAGTGCGAGGATAACGGAAGGCATCCATAGCGCCCGAACGGGTACGTTTAGTCCAGTCGCCATCTTTAGGGTCGTGGAATGTATAGTAAGCGTGTGCTGTCCAACCAATCAAACCAGGCATCATTGGATCACGGAAGTATGGCGCCATCGCCTCAGGACCGTAAGGACCCTCCATAGCGAGAAGTGGCTCTTCGCGGTTCCAGATACCAGGACCGTAGTTCATATTTCCAAAGATATCGGTCCAACTACTATTCTGCCATCCAGTCCAACGGCTACTTTGTGAGGCTGTGAGGCGCGTGGGATCCTCCTGCTTTGATACAAACTGCGCGCTCGCAACAGCTCCACGGTGGTTGATTCCAGCACCCCAGATAAATACCGATGGTGAGTTCTTGTGGTTACGGATCATGCGACGTTGTGACTCATGGAAGTTCTCAAACCACTCCTTGTGTGTCGAGATGGCAATCCATGTTGGAGCCTCCTCGTAGACCAACATACCCAACTCGTCACACGCCTTAAGGATCTCGTCGTCGTGTGGGTAGTGAGCCGTACGGAGGGTGTTGAAACCTAGCTTCTTAAGTTGGATGATATCCTTGTAGTGTAGCGAGTTAGGCATAGCGTCACCGATATAAGCGTAGTGTTGGTGGCGGTTCATACCAACAATCTCGATATTTTTGCCATTGATCTTAAAGCCAGTCTCATAGTCATACTCGATTTTACGTAGACCTAGGCGGTTGTCAACGACATCAATCTTCTCGCCTGCGCTATTCAAAAGCAGTGTATTTACTCTGTATAGGTATGGGTCGTTAAGGTTCCAGAACTTAACATCGTCCTCAACACCGCCCGTCTGCACGAAACGATATGTAGCGCCCGCAGGGATCACCTCCGACGACTCCATCTTAAGAACCACATTACCCTCAGCATCTACAACACGCTGCATGATGGTCATCTTCTCCGCCTTGCGCGACGCGTTACGCACCTCGGTACGGATATCTATGGTTGCGTTACCGTTGGCATAGTCAATCGAAGGGGTCGTGATGGTTACACCAGCGTTCATCGACTCGATGTTTGGTGTGATGTAGATATCCGAAGTCTCAACAAGATAGACATCGCGGTAGAGACCACTGAACTTAACATAGTCGAACATTCCAGGGTCGGGAGGTGTCACCTCGCTCACGCGGTTATCAACAAGCAGAGTCACTTGATTCTTAACACCTCGCTTAACGTAAGGTGTGATATCGAAGTAGAAAGGTGTGTAACCACCCACTTTGTGGACTCCAACTTCGCGACCATTAACCCAAAGTGTTGTCACTTGGTGCGCACCCTCAAAATCGAGAACTACACGTTTCGCGTTTTTCGAAGGGGTGACATCGCGACGATACCAACCCACCGTGCGGTGGAAGGTCTTTTGATACTTATCATCCTTACAACCATCGAGGTCGATAGATGTAAGTGCAAGGGTGTGAGGGATAGTTACCTCCTCCCACTGGGAGTCATTTGTGCTAGATGCATAGAATTTGGCATCAGCATCGCCCATACGGTAGCGCCACCCTTGAGTAAGGCGCTCCTTAGTGCGGCTCGTTTGGGGGTAGCCGCTAGCGTACTCCGCAGCAGAGGCAACACCGAGCGAACATAGTGCCATAAGGCACAGGATCAATTTTGAAAATCTCTTCATTTTTAGTTTAATTTATTAATTAGGATTAGTTTTTACAATATTTCGCGATATCCAGTAGGTGTCACACCCGTAACTTTTTTGAATTGGACATTAAAATTAGATACAGAGTTAAAACCTGAACTATAAGCAACCACAGAGATTGAGTCTCCGCTGCCTTTAAGCTGCTCGCGCGCGTAGTTAATTCTAAAGTTAAGCAGGTAGTTAAATATCGAGATCCCCATGCGTTGTTTAAAGTGCCGACACAGAGCAGAACTATTCATGCCTACATAATCAGAGATCTCGGTAAGCGAAATCTCTCGCTGAAAATTAAGGCTAACGTACTCCATCACGCGCCTAAAAGCGAGGTCAACACCCAGCGTCTGATCCGAGGCAATTGTAATGCTCTGTTCTAGGCTGCGCCCTAGATCATTAAGAAGTTCATAAAGAAGTTTTAGACGCTCAAAACCCTCGCACTCCGAAAGAGAATCGATTTCCCGAGCAATGGCAGTTGATAGATTCATCCGCGACCATTTAAGACCAACAGCCCCTCTGCGAATAAGAGAGTTAATGTTTACACATCCAGGCATTGTTGTGTAGGAGGCAGGGAGAATATCCTCGGCAAATTGCAAATACGTAGATTGAGAAGTTAACTTTGAGCCTCTCTCATAGTAAACATCCGCAGAGCGAAAGTAGTGAGATAGCGATGATCCAAAAAAAAACAGATCACCAGCCTCAAAACGCACTACCCCATCACCTACAAAACAGAACCCATCACCTTTATTGATGTAGACAAACTCCATTTCTGGATGAAAATGAAGAGGCATCGGGAAGTACTTGCACTCCAACACCCTAAAACTAAACGAGTTATCGTCACCAACAACAACTCTCTCTTCCTTAACGCTCTTCAATTTTTAGTTATTTTAAATTTGCTTAAAAATACCACACTGCAAATATAAAGAAAAAAAATGCAAAAATAAAACAATACAGATATTAAAAAATTTCATATCTTTGCAACACTAATCTCTAAAAAACATTTATTATGTCAAATTACACACTCGCAGAAGCGATTGTTAAAGGAAACCTTAACCTCGCTATTGAGCAGACCAACCTAGCGCTTGCTGATGGTCTTGGCGCATCAGAAATTATTAACTCTTACCTTATCAAAGGCATGGAGGAGATCGGACAAGCATTTCAAGATGGAAAGGCTTTCGTTCCAAACCTACTTATGGCAGCTCGTGCTATGAAGGGTTCACTCGAAATCCTCAAGCCACTTCTTAAGAGTGGTGCAGGAGACGCAGTACAGGCAAAGATCGCTATCGGTACAGTTGAGGGTGACCTTCACGACATCGGCAAGAACCTAGTGGCTTCAATGTTGGAGGGTTGCGGATTCGATGTTATCAACCTTGGTGTTAACGTATCAGCTGCCGCTTTTGTTAAGGCTGTAGAGGAGCAAGGTGTAAGCATCGTTTGTATGTCGGCTCTTCTTACAACTACAATGACAAATATGCAGGGTGTGATCGAGGCTCTTTCAACAGCTGGTCTTCGTGATAAAGTGAAGGTAATGATTGGTGGCGCTCCTATAACTCAGGACTTCGCCGACAAGATCGGCGCAGACGGCTTTAGCGAGAACGCGAACTCGGCCGTTGCTCTAGCTCGTCAACTTCTTGCTTCTGCATAAAACACATGTCTACCTTTTACAAAGAGGTGACTCTAAGTGAACTCACCATATCTCGTTCTGAGATATACCGCACAATGGGGTATGGTGAGGTTACACCAGAGGCTGAAATTTGCGAAATGGTCGAGGCGCTACTGGGTGAAGCTGCAACTATCACTCGCCCTCGATGCTGCTTTAAAATGGTTGATGAATGCACTATTCATCGCGAAGCGGTAGAGTTTGAGGGGTATGGATTTCAACTAGGCAAAACCATCGCAGGACTGCTCAGACGCTCTGAGAGTTTGGTCTTTTTTATCGCCACAGCAGGCGAGGAGTACCAGAAGTGGCACGACGAAGTAACGAATGAAGGGGATGCTCTAAAGTTGTTTATTGTCGACTCTCTCGGTAGCGTTATCGCTGAGAGTGCTGGCGACTATATGGAGAGCTGTCTCGAGAAGCAGATCACGGGTCTTAAGCACACTAACCGCTTCAGCCCAGGGTATTGCGATTGGGATATTAGAGAACAGCGCAAACTTTTTAGCCTACTAAGCGACAATACCTGCGGCGTAGATCTCAATGATGTCTGTCTAATGCACCCTATAAAATCTATTAGCGGAGTCATTGGTGTGGGAGAGAATGTCTTAACAAAAAAGTACGGTTGTTCGATATGCAAACGTACCGATTGTTATCTTCGCAAAGCCTAATTCGAAAAAATCATAAAATAAACTAATCATGAACGGAAAAGAACTAATCCTCAAGGCTTTCAACCTTGAACCCCTTGAGCGCGCTCCATGGGTACCATTTGTAGGAGTACACGCAGGTGCACTCATCGACGTAGATGCTGAAGCATACCTCAAGAGCGAGGAGAATATGTACAATGGTCTCAAAAAGGCGATTGAACTATATGCGCCCGACGGTCTACCTGTTTCATTTGACCTACAAATGGAGGCTGAGATACTTGGTTGTGATCTTGTATGGAGCAAAGATAATCCACCTTCAGTAGCGAGCCACCCAATGGGAGAGGGCGGTACTAAGACTTTGGATGATATGTTTATCCCACAACTCAGCGATGGACGTATCGCGTCAACAATGAACGTCACAAAGCGTCTTCGCGCGGAGCACCCTGAGTTAGCTCTTTATGGTCTTATCACTGGTCCATTTACCCTTGCGCTTCACCTCTGCGGAACAGATATCTTTATGAAGATGTTTACCGACGAGGAGGAGGTTAACAAGATCATGGATTTCTGTGCCGATGTATGTGTGGCTATGAGCCGCTACTATATCGACGCTGGATGTGATATCGTTGCCGTAGTAGACCCAATGTGTAGCCAGATTGGT
>JBCQVD010000110.1:0-6165 GCA_047173405.1 Rikenellaceae bacterium | reverse complement strand
TCGATCTGCCCCCTGCTGGCTATAGTCGCAGCAGCGCGAGAGTAGCGTTTGGTGTCCGCGGTGAACACCATCAAAGCTACCCATGGTACAGATGGGCGTCCTTAGTGGAGGTAGATCCTCGAAGCCATAGTAGAGTCTCATGGGATGGTCTATTTATCGTGAACCTCTTCGCCTTGCTTGACAAAGTAGGCTACCTTCTCGACGAGGGTGGTGATGTCGTAGTTCTCAACAACAATACCTTGCGGAAAGTTGAGGGGTGTCGATGTGAAGTTCATCACACCCTTTATTCCTGCGTTTATTATCGGTATCACTAGCGACGAGGCTACTTGTGTGGGCGATGAAACAACGACAATACTAATATCCTTACTCTCGACGACGCTCTCGAATGAGTCCATGTGGTAACACGGTATATTGTCAATGGTGGTACCGACCTTCTTGGGGTCGACATCAAAAGCGGCGGTGATCTGGAGATTAAGACCCTTGCCGTTAAAGTATTTGGTTATTGCTTGACCAAGGTGTCCCATACCCATCACTGCAATGTTGACAGGCACGGCACTATCGAGGATTGAACCAATGAAGTTGATTAGATCCTTGACGTCGTAACCCTTTTTGTTGTCACTGGAGAAGCCAATGAGCATAAGGTCACGACGTACCTGCACAGCTGTAATGCCGTGGATACCAGCTAGAACGTGTGAGAAGATATGTGTGATCCCTTGTCGGTGGCTAGAGAGTAGAGTGCGTCGATACTCACTCAATCGCTCAATGGTCTTTTCGGGGATATTACCTGTGAATGTAGCCATGCTTGAACCTATTTAACGGTTATCGTGTAGTCTGGGTTATACTCAACCCTCATCCAGTTGATATTGCGTTTAACATCGTTTATCTGCTCCCCCTCAAAGCGATATGTTGTTTGTAGAGGTGTGAAGCTACGTCCACGCATACCATATTCGATATCGGAATATAGTCCATCGCCGAAGATCATCGCCGTGTCATATCCTCGATAGGCGTAGAGTGAGGGTAGTGAGCCAAATAACTCCACGTAGCGGGCATCAAAGTCGATAATCTGTTGGTTGTCTCTCTTAGCGTGGTAGCTCGTGAAGAGTACTACTCTATCTTGGAAGTAGAGTGAACGATCAATATTAGTGAATCTATTCCACCTAGTGTTGCCTATGATATTGTACTTCGCCACACGTTGCGACTTGCTGCGTAGGGATACCTCGGCCGATGCGATGGCTGATAGTATGCGGTCAACATCCGTCTCGGCCTTTGCCACGATAAAGATGGTGTACTTCAGAGAGTCGTTGCCGATGATGTCTGTTAGGTCTCCAGGTGATCTCTCTGGATCCTCGCCCGCCTTTTCAGCCTCTTTTATGCGCTCCTGCACAACTGAAGGGTGTTCGTATATAAACTCGCGAGTTGAATATTCGCGTGAGCCAATAAGCTCTTTGACACTCTGTTCGTAGTCGCTGTCGTTATCTTGAGTGCGTATTATTGTTATGTGGCGCGTTGAATCAAGTAGGTTTTCTGCCTTCTCGAAGCGTTTCGTGTCGTGTGGCGCCATCTGAAATAGAACACTGCTATGGTAGTTTTTAATAGTTGCAAGTGGCGAAACAACAGGTATCGAGTTGAAAGAGGCGTACTTAATAACCTCACCCATCAACTCCTCGTAGGCGGGACCGACTATTAGATTGGCCGATTTGAAGCTCTCGCTTTTGACGATAGAGCTAACCTTGCTGCTCTCTCTTTGTGTATCGAAGAGCGTTAGGCGGATATTGCGTCCTCTGCTACGTAGTTGCTCCACACCCATAAGAAAACCTTGGTAAAATTCGGCAAACGGAGGACTCACGCTACCAGACTTACTTGATAGTGGTAGAAGTAGAGCGATATTAGCCTCAGTGCTACGACCAAGTACCGAGAATTGAGGCAGAGCGTTAAACTCATATTGATTCACATCGCTTTCATCCTCTTGGGTAACCTCGACACTCGCTTTGCGCATAGTGATGATCGCCCCCGCAGTGAGTTGCTCAGTGGCGTTTTCGTTAAGGTCGTAGAACTCATTTTTGCTCATGTCATAATCCTTGAGCAGCGAGTAAAGGGTCTCGCCCTTCTCTACGAGGTGGTAGCAGTAGCCCTCGGGCGCCACCTTATTGAGGTTGTCGGTGTAGTCGCTCAACTCATTTTGGCTCTGTTCACCCGAGACCTTGCCCTGTTCGCTTTTACGGATCATAAGGGATGAATCGAGGGCGAGCTGTGCTGGGTTGATCGTGGGGTTATCCTCCATGATCGCCTCAACCGATATTTGGTACTTTCGGGCGATCGAGTATAGTGTTTCGCCCTCTTTGATTATGTGTGTGTCAAATAACTTACGCACCTTGCGCACCGAGATAGATTTGGGTGTCGTGTCAGCGCCCACTACGGGGATCTTTAGGTTCGTGCCCTCAATTAGATCACCATCCACTTTGAGCGTTGAGTTGTTGTGGGCTATGATGCCGCCAGTAACGTCGTAGAGTCTACTAAGTGTTGTTAAATCCTCCCCCTGCTTCACCTTATGGACGTAGAACCTCCCGCCATTGATATTTACAATGGTGGTTGATCGTTGTTGCGAAAAGCCCTCAAAAAAAACTCCACAAGTGAGCAGCAGTATGCAGATTATGTGTTTCATCCTAGTTTTTATTCTCAAATTTAGACCTACAACGGATCTCTGTGATAACTTTCTTTGTGTATAGTGGGAAGTCACCATTCATCATCCAAGCGTAGTAGCTAGGCTCTTTTTCAAAGACCTTGGCAACCTCCTCACCGCGGTGCTTACCGAAGCTGAACACCTCGACACCAGCTTCATTATAGATGATGCGTCCCGCGAAGTCGGCACTCTCGTTGCGCGATGAGAACTCGGCGAGTTTGTCGATGTTGTTCTCTAACTCGTCGTACTTCTCAATCTGGGCAAGCAGTACTTCGTACGTTGCCATTGTGTCGGCTTCCGCCGAGTGAGCGTTGGATAGATCCTTGCCGCAGTAGAATTTGTAGGCGGCAACGAGTGTGCGTTGCTCCAACTTGTGAAAGATATTTTGGACATCGATAAACTTGCGTCGTTTAAAATCGACATCAATACCCACCCTCATAAACTCCTCTACAAGAAGAGGAATATCAAAGCGGTTAGAGTTGAAACCTCCGAAGTCGCAACCTGCAATAAACTGATCTAACGATTTGGCGATCTGTGCAAATGTAGGGCAATCCTTAACATCGTCGTCGCTAATGCCGTGTATGGCCGTAGCGCCTGGAGGTATAGGCATCTCGGGATTTATACGTCTAGTCTTGATAATCTTCTCTGCGTCGGGCATGATCTTAACCATCGAAAGCTCGACAATGCGGTCTTTCGAGGTGTCGACACCTGTGGTTTCAAGGTCGAAGAAGATAATTGGTCTTTTGAGATCTAATTTCATCTAATTGTGTATATGATTACTCTATGCGTTTATCATCATCGGCATCAAGAGCATCAATACATCGCTCTTAGCCTCGTTATCCTCATAGAGGGGCTTAAAGACTCCAGCACGCGTAGAGTCGGCAAGCTCAAGAAGAACGTTCTGTGTCTCGATATTATTGAGTAGCTCAACAAGGAATGTCGATTTAAAACCGATAGTCATATCTTGAGCAGTGTAGCTACAGCTAAGAGTCTCGTTTGCCGATACCGAGAAGTCGATATCTTGAGCCTTGAGGCTAATGCAGTTTTCGCTAATCTCCATGCGGATAAGGTTTGTGGTAGGGTTTGAGCAGACCGCCACGCGACGTATTGAGTTGATAAGTTCAACTCTGTCGATTATAACCTTGTTGGGGTTTGCGCTAGGTATAACCGCGTTATAGTTAGGGTAGCTACCCTCTATTAGGCGGCAGACAATGATATTGTCATTGAAAGAGAGCATTACATTCTTGCTATCAAAGCTAACCTCAATATCACAATCCGCCTTTACGAGTAGGTTCTTGAGTAGGTTAGCAGGTCTCTTAGGGAGGATGAACGATGCCGTAATGTCGCTTGTTGTGTGGTCGGTGATCTTGACCAACTTATGTGCATCGGTCGCCACAAAAGTCACCCCCTCGGGCGCAATGTTGATATATATTCCATTCATCATTGGGCGCAGGTCGTCGTCTGCTGTGGCAAAGATAGTCCTATTGATACCGCTAAAAAGTGCTTCGGCGGTGAAGCTAAGGCTCTTCTGCTCCTCGCCAAGGCTTTGGAGTGAAGGGTAGCTCGATGGGTTCGCTCCAGGGATCGAGAGTGAGCCACTCTTCCAGCTAATGGTGATCTCCCAAGTCGAACTGTTCACCTCGATAGTGAGAGGAATATCCGAAAACTCTTTGAGAGAGTCGAGCATCAGTTTGGCTGGCGCGGCAACAGCTCCAAGCTGTTCTATATTGTCAATTTTGATAGAGCTGATAAGCGTTGTCTCAAGGTCCGATGTTGTAATCTTTAGACTTGAGTCGTTAAGCTCCAAGAGGAAGTAGTCAAGGATAGGGAAAGTGTTCTTTGTGCTTATGACTTTTCCCGCTGTTGAAAGTGTTGATAGTAGCGTTGAACTAGAGATTGTAAATTTCATAATTGTATGTAAGTGTCGGTTATTTTTCTATAATGTTGCTAATTTGTCGAGTGATTTTATGATCATCTGCTCCACGAAGGGTTTGTAGTTAGTGCAGGCGTCTTTGGCTATTCGCTGTGCTATGATGGTGCATATTGTCGTTGCGCGGTGTCCCATAAGTTTTGATAGTCCAGCAAGCGCAGAACTCTCCATCTCGTAGTTGGTGATCTTGCGACCTTGCCACTCAAATGCCTCGATCTTTTGGTTTAGCTCTATATCCGCGGGCTGAAGTCTCACCCAACGACCCTGTGGTGCGTAGAAGCCTGGTGACGCGATGGTGATGCCCTCGCGGGTGAAGTCGGCAAAGAGACGAGTCAGCTCGCTGTCTCCATCCACAAAGTATGGAGAGGGTAGTTTGTGGTTCCATTCAACCGCCTCAGTGAAAGCACTCTCCATCTGGGTGTCACACACCTCGTCGCGCCCAGCGTAGTAGCTCACTACGCCATCAAAACCAACCGAGGTCTTGGCGAGGATCATCTCTCCCACCTCGATGTCGGCTTGTAGTGCTCCCGAGGTTCCGAGCCTCACGAGCGTGAGTTGCTTGAACTCATCTTTAACTTGTCGCGTCTCGAAGTTGATATTGGCAAGAGCGTCAAGCTCCGTGACTGCGATGTCAATATTTCCAACGCCTATTCCCGTTGATAGTACACTCATGCGACGACCTTTGTAGTACCCCGTAACAGAGACGAATTCTCTGTTACCTACCTCACACTCAATGTTTTCAAAGTGAGAAGCCACAAGTGAGACCCTGCCAGGATCACCCACAAGTATTACGATGTCGGAGATCTGCGAAGGGGTGAGGTGTAGGTGGAATACTGTTCCATCTTCGTTGATTATCAGTTCGGAGGGTGGAATCGTTCGCATTTTAGTTGCTATTATAATTTTTTAATTGCGATAAAAGTAATATATTTACCTCGAAAAAACAACAATAACACAGATTATAATTATACTATGACACTAATTAAATCAATTTCAGGTATTCGTGGCACTATTGGCGGTGTTGTGGGTGATAACCTAACGCCTCTCGACATTGTAAAGTTTACAACAGCATACTCTCGTTTTATCTCCCAGCGTGTAGGTGCGCAGCGCCCAAAGGTCGTTATTGGTCGCGACGCTCGTCTGTCGGGCGAGATGGTGAGCGATATCATTGAGGGTACACTCCTTGGCTGCGGTGTGGATGTGGTCAATGTCGGAATGTGTACCACGCCAGGTGTGGAGTTGGCGGTGTGCCACCACGAAGCCTCGGGCGGAATTATCATTACCGCTTCGCATAACCCCAAGCAGTGGAACGCTTTAAAGCTCCTCAATGCGCAGGGCGAGTTCCTCAACGATAAGGAGGGTAAGCAGATCCTAGCTTACGCCGAGGCGCTGGATGATTACACCTACCCAGAGATTGACTTTATCGGACGTGTTGTGTCGCGCGAGGATTGCAACGATCGTCACATAGAGCAGGTTCTATCGCTCGAGATGGCTGATGTAGAGGTTGTTCGTAGTCGCGGTTTTAAGGTTGTAGTCGATGCAGTAAACTCAATTGGAG
>JBCQVD010000011.1:0-31693 GCA_047173405.1 Rikenellaceae bacterium | reverse complement strand
TAATCTATCGTTTATGGTGAGAATCGCACCTTTGTGGTTCTTACCTATTATCGTATCTATCTCTAAATCACCGAATCTTTCCTTTAATTCAACTATCTCGGGACGGTTGTCAATATCCACCTTGCTTGAATTCAACTAAGTCAACAAACCGTCTGACTTCATCTTCAACTCGCTGAATATCATGTGCAGTATGTTGCGATGGGAAAGTTGTCGCCATTGGGACTAAATCATTTTCTTGTGTATTAAAACAGTGATCTCCTAAATAAATAAACTCTAATTTTCCATCTCTTACATATCCATCTCCATGTAGTTGAGCTCCATAACGATCTATATATTCTTCTATTATTACTCTCTTGCATCTTGAATATTGCATTGCATTTGCAAAATACTTATCAATACCCTCAGTAGATTCAATCTTAACAATACCCTTACTTCCTGATGAATCAACGGGCTTTATCATTACAGGGAATTTAAATCTTTCTGTCTCTTTCTTAAAATCATCAATACATGTATATTGTTTAAAATAAGGGGTGTTAAACCCGTTTTCTTTTAGAAAAGATCTAAACTTATCTTTTTCTGACATTATCTCAACAGCACAATATCCACTTCCTTTAAGAGATAATTTTTCTGAAACATAAGCTGCCGTAAGTGCTGCAGGATCTGAATTATAAGTCATAACTCCATCTACTTCACACTTCTTAGCCAATTTTAACACAGCATCAAAATCTGTTGTACTATCGTAATATGCTTCATCAGCATATTTATGCCCTTCATTTTGGGGAATATAATCACATGTTATTACATATATACCTAATTCTCTTGCTCTTTTTATAAGAGGAATGTGCATAGTCATTGCCCCTAACACTAATAATTTCTTCATAAACTTACTTATCTTGTAATAAATCTATTATACATTTTACGTCCTCGCAACTCAACCCCGAGTAGATGGGTAGACAGATAACCGAGTCGGCTAGTTGGTGGGCGTTGGGGAGGTTGGATGGTGCTGAGGACTCTAGTCCGCGGTAGGTAGAGAAGGTGCTAATGAGCGGGTAGAAGTATCTGCGTCCAAAGATCCCATGCTCTTTCATCTTTTCGTATAGTTCGTCGCGTGTCATACCATACTTCTTGGCATCTACGAAGATAGGGAAGTAAGAGTAGTTGTGCTTTACTTCATGGCTATCTTCGAGATATGTAACTCCATCGACATCTTTCAATGCAGATCTGTACTGCTCTGCTACCGCTCTACGAGACTCAATAGCAGCATCGACTTGACGAAGATTCAACAATCCGTAAGCAGCTCTAATCTCATCCATCTTGGAGTTAATACCAGGGGCCACAACCTCTGTTTCGCCTGCAAAGCCAAAGTTTTTAAGGTAATCAATGCGCTTCTTTGTCTCTGCGTCCTTAACTATTAGAGCACCACCCTCTACGGTATTGTAGACCTTGGTAGCATGAAAACTTAGGGTTGACATATCGCCCCACTCCAAGATACTTCGACCTTTGATCTCAACACCGAAGGCATGGGCAGCATCGTAGATTATCTTCAAGCCATACTTGTCGGCTATTTGCTGTATGCGCTCAACATCACATGGTGTACCATAGACGTGCACTGGCATTATAGCTGTCGTTTGAGATGTGATAGCTGCCTCAATTTTATCTGGATCGAGATTACCCGTCGCGGGGTCTATATCTACAAATACGGGCTTAATCCCATTCCACCACAGGGAATGTGTCGTTGCAACAAAGCTATATGGTGTGGTGATAACCTCTCCCGTTATACGCATCGCCTGAAGAGCTGTGATAAGGGGCAGAGTACCGTTGGTAAAGAGGCTCACGTAGGGAACCTTGAGATACTCCGCAAGTGCCTTCTCTAGCTCTTGATGATAATGCCCATTATTTGTTAACCACTTACGATCCCATATATCATCCAACAAATTCTTAAATTCATCAAGATCTGGAAGAAGGGGTGATGTTACAGTTATCATATCGTTTAACCTGAGTTTTGGATAAGGGAAATTTATTGTTTACCTGTTAGTTTTATCAATTTCCCATATCTAAAACTCAGGTTATCGGCTTTAAAAAGCCGATGTATATTCGATAAACCCCTCTTGCATCTCCCCAAACCGTTTGGGGAGACTTACTTTTAGAGGTGTTTTGGATAAGAATTTCTTATCCAAAACTCACGTTTTTATTATTTATATAGTACGCACTTCTCGGACTTGCCTAATACTTTGTTAGCAAAAAGTACAGATCCGATAATTAGGTTGAACAGCCATACTCGTCCTTTTGCGGCTTGTTGCAGTGCAAATCGTCGAACACGAGAAGTCTTATACTCAGAGATATAACTATCCGCTTCGGGGTATATTAGTGCGTATTTACTATTATTCCATATCAGTTTTGTAAGGATTGAAAGCTTTGATCTTAGCTTCCAATCTTGGAGTTCTCTTTTGTAGGTATCACTCAGACCATAGCTATTAAGTAGCTTCTCGACGTAACCGATAAAATTGATACCGTTAGCAATCTTCGCCTCATCAACCTGTTTAGTTAAAGATCCACCACGTTGACGATAGTGAAGATACGCCTTGGGTAAATACTCAACTTTTTTTATATACTGGTATAGCTCCATATTTGTCAATACATCCTCACCCTCCTTAAGATCTCGCTTGTAGCTTACATTGTTACCAATATACAGCGATCTTCTAAATAGCTTATCCCAACTAGCTAGGGAGATCTTTCTCTGAAAAGTTAGACGCATACAATCCGCTCCATTTTGAGGCGCCTCTTGTTGCTTAATATATCGCTCGTTTGATGGCATATTGTGATAGGTGTCACAAAGAACCATATCAGCATCACTCTCTTGGGCTGCTCGATATAACTCTTCGAGCATTGTCGGCTCACACCAATCGTCTGAATCGTAGTGTAATATATACTCGCCACAAGCACTGTCTATACCCGTTTGTCGAACTGCGGCTACCCCTTGATTCTTCTCAAATTCGATTATTTTAATATCGCAATGAGGGTAATCCGCTATAACTCTGCGCGCAATGACCATTGAGTTATCTGGTGTTGCATCATTGATTAGTATAAACTCGACACCCTCAGTTTTAGTTTGAGAGAAGATGGCTCGCAGCGACTGTTCTATGTAGTTCTCAACGCCGTAGATCGCAATAATTACAGATATATCAACTCTACTTATCATTTGATGTATCATTATTTTTTATCAACTCCTCAAAAAGCGACATCCACTTACCCATTACAATATCTTGACTGAACTGCTTTGATTTTTCATACCCATTCTCACCCATCTCTCGGCGGAGATCTTCGCTCTCAATTAAGCGAAGTAGGGCGCTTGTTAATCCTTCGATGTCACCAACTCTATCAATCAAGATACCGCTCTTATTGTTGTCTACCAAGTCACCAGGACCACACGGACAATTATAGCTAACCACAGGAAGGTGATGAATCATAGCTTCGAGAATAACTAGCCCAAAACCTTCAGAGCTTGACGTCATAGCATATATCGAACTGCGCGAATACTCTTTTGAAATATCTTTTGTGGCACCCTCTAGCTTAATTACCTCCTGCAAGCCAAGCCCATCAATCTGATTTTGAAGAGCCACACGTTGTGCTCCATCGCCAAAAATAGATAGTCGCCAATCAGGGTGTAGTTTATGTATGCTGCGCCATGCAGATATCAAATGGTCAAACTGTTTGCCTTTAGATAGATGCCCAACAGCAATAACACGTCTCGCTGTGTAAACAACATCCTCACGACAGGTGAAATTTGAAAAATTTGGTATTGCTGTAATATTATCTAACCTTCGCCACTGTTTTGCATCGCGGTTAGTAAGAACCACAAATCGACTTAATTGCTTTATGTGCTGCTCTTTTTTGAATAGCTGCAACTCTTCACGACACATATTCACAAAATAGCTAAATGGATTTCGTGTGTTGTATCTAATACTTAGTAAAGAGTTGTTACGGTGATAATGCCACTCACAGATCTTGACGCTTCGGTCGGTTAGTCCTCTCAACAAAAAGAGGTCCGATGGATCTGTGAAGATTGTAATATCAGCGTTGGCTGATAGCAATGCGCTATTGAGCTGCTTTGCATGATCTTTTTTGCGTTTTGCCTTTTTGAGCAGACCTCTCACACCTCGGCAATCTGCGTAGTCAATCCCCAAGAAGTGAAATCTTATCTGACTATCAAACTCATAAAAGAACGCTTCACTGTCACTGCCCGTAAGTATAATCTCAACCTCGACGCCGTGACTACATAGCCATGCTGTTTTATCACAAATTATGCGCTCAATACCCCCACGACAATGTAACTGGCTCGCTATATATACTACTTTCATACCTTATCGTTTGAGTTTATGAGCTAGATTCAACATTGCGACGATACCTCTAAATATCCATAAACGCCCCGAAACAGCCTGCTGAAGAGCATAGCGGTATATCTTTTTTGCTGGAGTATGAGTCAATATATAACCATCAGCCTCGGAGTAGAGCGAAAGATACTCGCGTTGCTTCTCCTTTGTGCTATTTAGTAGCACCTTGAGTTTAACTCTGAGTTTCTTAACCATCAACCCCTCCATAAGCTGAGCGGTTAAATTCTCATCTCGTATAATCTGCTCTACTATATTCGTACCCGCTACCGACTGCAAAAGATAGTGCTCCCTCACAACGCCCATATATGAAGTCTCACGTATGCAATAGTGATGGTAAGCTCTACTGAGATGATATACTTTGGGACGTGCTTGACACAGTACTTTTGCTGTAAAGATCTGATCCTCACCCATATTTATATCTGCAACAGGCTTAATATTATTATCTATAATAATAGACCTACGAACCAATTTATTCCACACCGAAGGAGCTGCATCGCCCTTGAGTATCATATCATAAAACTCTATGGGGTCACTCGATACCTTTTGTGATATGTAGCGCTCTTGTGTTGATATATTCAAAAAATAGTCACATACAACAACATCGGCACCACTCTGAACGGCGGCTTGATACATATCTTCCAACATTGTTGACTCACACCAATCATCAGAGTCTGTGTGAAGAATATACTCTCCCGTAGCACTCTCTAATCCCGTTTGACGAGCAAGTGCTAGGCCTCTATTTTCGGCGTGATCTATAATCTTGATCTCTAAATCTTTATACTCTGATATAACTTGCCTAGCTATATCCATCGACGTATCAAGCGTAGCATCATTAACTAATATATACTCTACACCATCGGTTTTGCTCTGCGTGAAGAGAGATCTTAAAGAGCGCTCGATATAGCCTTCAACGCCATAGACTGGGATAATTACAGAGACATCTATCTTTTTCATATATCAGTTATCGCTTCATTATCCTAACTACTCGTCTGACCACTTTCTTAAATATCTTTATAGGATATGTAGCAAGCTCATACGGCACAACATAGGTTTTGTGTATCTGCTCCAAACTCTTATCCCCTCTCAACTCTCGCATTACTGCATCTACATAGAATCTGCGCCTAGGCGATTTTTTCATCTGTGACTCCGCAACAACCTCGACTCGCTCACTTACGAGTGTTACCTCACTCATATCGTGCAATACGCTCTCACCCTTGGGTGTGATTGATAGCACAGCCGATACTCCTTCTCTATTACTCGCGTATTTTCTGCCCCAGAGGTCACCTATTCTAATATCGGCAGATGATGAAGTCATCTTGAACTTACAACGATCATAACACGCTCGCCCCAAACAACAATCGCTAAGAAACATCTTATAGAAAATATCTCCGCCCGACATGAGCGAGAAATATTTAAAGCCTTCATTTCGTGACCCCGACGCAACAGCCCCCATCGCCCATGAGTCTTGCCAACCGTTTTTCTTATCTCGCCACACTATTTTGGATACATCACCTACACACGCCTTGATTTTTTGCAGATATTTCTTCCACATATTATACGATGGCACTCCATGACAGAAGAAGTCAACCAAAACAAAATTATCCTCAATATTACGAGATCTGATATATCGTCTCATAGAGTCGATATGACATGGTGTGCCAAAAAATAGATACCTCTCACCCCTTTTTAGTGCCGCCATAGCATCTGCCGTATAGCTCTGGATATATTTAGAGCCAACACTCTGCAACAACTCTTGTTGGTCTCGAGCGACGTAGTGTTCAGCAATCTCTTTCTCTGCGTTATACCTCACCCCGACTGCACTATATCCTTCACCCAATAGGTGTTTTGCAACCTCAAAACCGACACCACCCGAAGAGCACATCTCTCTAACAGAGGGACTCTTTGACCATGCTGCATAAGATGGTATCTCAGACTCCCGAGAGGCTGATATGGCGCAATCACCATAGTTATACGAACACGACAAAAGACATTGACCACACTCTGTGCAGCGATCAATATCTACAATTCGAGGAGTATAGAGTCCATCATCATTATGCTCTATTGTGATAATCTTTAGTGGACATGCTGCAACACAAACACCACAGCCATAACAATCACTATATTTTGTTACATTCTCCATCTACTCGCACTTTTTTATTTCGGCGGCTGATAGAACCCTTTGGAGGTACTCTTTGGAGCGACTCACAGCAATCTTAAGATCACTCTCGACACTCACCCAATCAATAGCGTTATCGAAATCATTATTGTCGATATCACCAATAACTCTATGCGAGAGATTAACACTTGAGAGTAGATCCTCCATACGTGTGTTGATATTCTCTCGGCGAGGAATTACCCAAAACTCCTTGTGAAAGATCAACGAGAAGGCAGTAGCGTGAAACGAGTTAGAGATAATACTCTTTGCACCAATAATATAACTCAAAAAACCTATTGGGTCGATATTATTCAACACCCTATCAGAGTAACTAAGATCCTGAATTGTATAGATTATACACCCTCCATCTTTAGCTAACTTCTGCGCTACTTCTCTCACTTTGGGGCTATCATCAAAATCATAAACCAGAATATAGTCCTCTGCTATTGGTTTAATTGGCAGCAACTCCAGCCAACGCTCTTTAGATAGAAGAAATACAGGATCTACAACCTGTACACCTCCACCAATGCCACAATCACGCAAAATACCCAATCCACTATGCTCCCTTACCGAGATAAAGTCTAATCCTTCAAGGTAACTAGAGACACTAGACTTAACCGATTGCTCAATCGCAGGCGTTGCAAAACTTGCCGCATAAGAGGACTTTACCGACTTCTCGCTCTCTACAAAATTGAGATAAAACGCGGCATCTTTGCCATTTGGAAATAGAGTATTCCAAATTTGGTCACTTCCTGCAATATAGAGATCTGCAATGGGTGGATTCTTAACCAACTCATCATAACTATGATAACGCTGCGCAGTGTACTTAAGATACTCACGACTAAATTTATCGTAGGCCCGACGCTGCGGTAACATCTTTATCTTCTTGGGTAGATGTGTAATGATATATATTAACGACAGTACCCAATTATTACGATACTTTGCATTCTGCACACCACAAAGCCTATATGCAGAGGTTAGATATATAGGTCTATAATCTATTATCTCGACATCATGTCCTTGATATTGTAACCAACGACACAAAGCAAAACATTGTAACTTTGCACCCGCATTATAGACATCATGACACGTTATAGTTTTAATATACATAAACTCTATCTCTGTAATAAATTATCATAGAGCCTCTCCAACTTCTCTATAGAGTTATTGATATTAAAATCCGACGACAGAACTTGGTTGTAGTAGCACTTGCGATCCACTCCGCGCTCCAACATTGTCTCTATTTGATCGGCCCAATCATGCACCGAGTCGTTTAATGATTTATAATCTACCAGATCTGTGATCTGCACCTGTTTAGTTATAACATCCGAAAGCAGAGCAGGAAGCCCCGCGGCTTGAGATTCGACAATGGAGACAGGCAACCCCTCAAAATGCGAAGGCATCAAGAAGAGATCAGCTGCTTGAAGTAACTGAGGGACATCAGACCTACGACCTAACATAATAACCCTCTGCTCGATAGACCTCTCTTTAATCAACTCCTTGATCTGCGGCTCGTCGGGTCCATCACCCACAATCACTAAAACTGTATTACTCTCTCTCTTCGATAACTCAGCGATGATATCTAGTATAAAAGGATGATTCTTAGGATACGTCAACCGTCCAACAGAGACTATCACCTTAGCGCTCTCTACGTTCAACTCTTTGCGATAACGCGCTCTTACCTCTGAATCGTACTTAAACAGAGTTACGTCAACACTATTAGGTATTATCACAATATCTGTATGATCTGGAAACAGCCATTGCGACGCTAAATCAGAACACGCAACCCTTTGTGTAATAAAAAGATCATATACTTTTCTAAACAACTTCTTAAAGAGTTTATACCCCTCGGTACCCTCTGCCGTTGTGTGTGAGTGGTATATTATGCTCTTTATACCATACTTCTTTGCATAGTAAAAGACAAATGGATCACCCTTATGAGCATGCATGATATCATAGTCATGGTGATCTTGAAAGAACTTTTTTACACTCTTTATATATCTAAAAATATAGCGCGGTGAAAATATTGCTAACCGATAATGGATACCACCAAGATTATTATACTGATCTAACAATGCTATCTGTTGATCTTTAGTCCTTAGAAGTATCTCAAAATCATATCTACACTTATCTACCTTATCGAACCACATCATAAAGAGCGACTCAATACCCCCATACAAGAAGCCTGGGATAAAGTGTAAAACTCGTATCTTATTTTGATTCATCTACGTAGAAATCTTGTAACCATTTAACATTATCATCAATATCATACCCCGCCGCCCTAATCTGATCGTAGGTATCTCTTCGACTCATCGCTTGATCCCTATAACTAAGAATCTTCTCCGCCCAATACTCAGCGCCACGGCTAAGCTCTAACTTTTTAGCTAGAGGGGTGATCATGGCGGCATCGGGTACTGCATCCGAAACTATGGTGGTTAAAGATGCCGCTTGAGCCTCTATGGCAACAATACCCAACCCCTCCCATAACGAGGGGAAGATAAATATATCCATTGCCTGCATTAAATCGGGAATATCGCCTCTAACACCCGTAAATATAACAGCTTCACTTAAGCCCAGACTATCTACTTTTGCCTCAATCTGCTCTTTAACGGGAGATCCAGCCCCTACAAGCATTAATCGAGAATTATTATCTCTCTTGTAAAGTTCCGAAAATATATCTATTGTAAATGGATGGTTCTTAGGTGTATTAAAACGACCTACATGACCTACTACAAAACAGTCAGCAATAGAGAATTGTTCCCTAATATCGCTTCTCATCTCTGTGTTTAGAGTAAATTTCTTAGCATCTATGGCATTATTTATAACCCTAAAGCTACGATGCGAGAAGTAGTATCTACCAGCATCATCGCTACATGCGTATCTGTGTGTTGAGAGTTTATTCGCCAACAATCTAAACACGCGATTAGCTAGCTTTGTGAATGGATCAAAAATAGGGCTACTTGTACTATGACAATGTACAATCCTTCTAGGTATACCACACATCTTAGCAATAGGAAGTATAACACCTGAAATTGTAAAGATATGGATATGAATAGTTCGCCACTCCCTATGCTCAAGGAGTAATCTTCTCCACGCCAAAAGATAAGAAGCTATGTTGTAGCCTTTAAACCTTGGAACTCGGAAAATTCGCCCTCCAAGTTTCAGTATCTCCTCCTCATACGCACCAACCTCTCCAAAATGTGTAACAAAATCAAACTGAACCATTGTGCGATCTATCTTGCGATAGTAATTCATTATAGCAGTCTCTGCACCTCCTCTGTTTAGGCAGCCAAAAACATGCAATACCCTTATCATGCTTTCTCCTCCTTTTTTAATGTACAGATAGCAAAAGTCATAACAATAACAGGTAGTATCTTGGCTCTATGTCTAAGTGCAGTACCTGCATTCCTGGTACCATAAGCAAAAATAAAGACCACAACGAGCATCGCTGCAATTAAAAACTTTTTCAACTGAGCTGTCACCTTCGATGACGCTTTATTTCGCCATATATTATAACACAACCACATATATATTGCTCCATCTATCGAAAATCCAAAGATATCGCGGATACCTCGCCACTCTGTAGGTAGTGGTGAAAACAAAAAATAGAACATCTTAAGTGGCGCAAACATCAAACTCATAGTTACACTATCAACACTGACCCAAGTAAGATAATCGCTACTACCATCGCCACCTCGACTCTTCGCATTTGTCACATCCACAATATCATCGAGACCATCGTATCGTGCCAATTTACCAGTAAATAGATCCAAGTGCGCACTCAGAGCAAACCCTATTGCTAACATGGCAAAAATACTCATTATCGTTGTACCTGAAAAAGAGATGCTCTGACTAGATTGACTATACAATATGAAAGCGATTCCATACCCCATAAGAAGACCAATCACCCCCGCGTGCATATATGATGCCGCAAGAACACTCGCTGTAACAAATGCTATATATAGAACATTTCCACTAATAAACCATCTCACGAAGAAATATACTGACAACGCCACAAAAAACTCAACCCACGCCTCTCGCAATAATATAGCTGAAAGAGCACATAAATTTGGCATTAGCGCAAGGACTAAGATAACCTTCTTAAAATTCACCTTATCTACTTGCAGCAAGCGCATTGCATCGTTGATAAGAAGCAATACACCCATGCCAAATAGAACATTGATAAACTGGGCAATCAAGCGAGAACAAGAGGTTAACTTATAGACATATGTTAGAAATATTGTATAATTAGTATGTACTAACTCAGAGAGTGAAGTAACGTTAGCTACTGAAATCCAGTGAAATTTTTCGGTATCACCTCCCGAATTGGGAATTGGAAATATGTGATAATAATCTACAAATAGAAGCAGTAGACGCAGAATAAATCCTAGCGCTATAATACCACGATACTCTGAACGCATGCTACTTATAACAACAAGTAACACAGCAGAGAGTAATAATACTACTGCTATAGAGACTGAATTTGATAAAAATTGAATTGGAGGCATAAATCAATACAACTACGAAGCCCTAACTTTTTTCGCCATTATCATATCCATATCCATAACCATAGCTGCTATATCCATAGTTTCCATAACGACTAATGCTTATATTAGTTCCCGTTAATAGGATTGATAGGTTTGATATCTTGTGGTCCTTATACTCATAATCCAGTTCTGGTAATATACCCTTATCAATTCTACCTGAGCGTATAACCCATATGGTAAGATCTGATATAGAATTAATAATCTGAGAGTCCGCAACCAAATAGTATGGAGCACTATCCATGACGATATAGTCATATCGAGTACGCAACTCCGCAATAAGTTCCTTGAAACGATCGCTCATTAATAGACTTACAGCATTGGGAGGAATTGCTCCAATAGTTACGACATCCAGAGCATCACTATATACACTTTTCGTAATTATATCTTCGAAATCATTACACTTACCACTTAAGAATGTTGTAACGCCAACGCTCTTCTTCCTATTCTTGTTTAAAACTTTAGAGAGTCCTCCTCTACGTAGATCGAGATCAAGCAATACCACTTTTTTATTGGTATTTGCAATTGACAGAGCCATATTTAGAGAACAAAAAGTCTTACCATCACCCGAGAGTGTCGATGTAAGTTGAATAACACGACCATTACCCTCGGTTGGATTAGGGACAAAGAAATCAATATTACTCCTCACAACTCTAAATCCCTCTGTCAAAGGGTCGCGTGCAGTCTCACTAACGACAACATCTACACCCTCTTGCGATTTAGTTTTATCTGGCAATACTCCAAGTATCGGAATAGTAGTTGCCTCTTCAATATCTCTTTTTGAGTATATTTTATTATCAAGTATTCTTAACAAGAATATTATGACACCAGGGATAAGGAAACCAAATATAACAGATGCTATAAGAATCATCGGAATATCAGGATAGATCGGCTCTGGAGAACCTCTTGCAGGCTCTACGAGTGTCGCGTTAGGCTCTGTTATAGCCATCTGTAGAGCATTAGTCTCTCGTTTGTTAAGAAGGAAGAGGTAAAGTTGCTCCTTAATTGAGCGTTCACGCACAACATCCTTAACTACACGCTCTTTTTTAGGTATAGTATTTATCTGTTCATCAATTATCTTTAGTTGCTCCTCGACAATTGTCTTCTGTGCATAAAGATTATCTACAATATTACGAATAGCAACCTGCGTATTACTATTAAGTATCGCGATCTGCTCCTTCGCTCGAATAAACACAGGGTTATTAGCACCAGAATTTCGCTTCATCTCCTGAAGACGAACAACAAAATCATTATATTGCGTAATTTGTGCTGCTACACCTAGCTCATTATATATAGGATTTGGAGCTATTAAGTTATACTCTCCCTTATCATTTACACCGATATTTACAGAGACTCCTTGTGCTAGTTTTATCTGCATATCAAGCTCAGAGATTGCATCAACACACTCCTTGCGGCTCTCAAATACAGATGTTGTTACATTAGTTATATCAACAAGGTTATTCTCTATTCTAAAGGCTGTAAGCTCTGTGTCAACATCATCCAAATCATTATATATCATCGCTATACGATCTGCTATAAATGTCGCTGTACTTTGAGCTGCTTTATTTTTATTGTTGATGGTCTCAATATTGTAAACTTCGATAATTGTATTTAGTATGCTCTTAGCCTTCTCTAGGTTACCATCCTGCATCTTCAATACAACCGTACCCGTTACCTTATCAGTCCTGTAGACTGCGAGTCTTGAAGTTATACTTAAAACCTCATCATACGCATTGGTTAAATCTACCCTAATATCATTCTCGTTGAATCCATTTCCAAATGAAGTTGTGGTTTTCACTTTAAACTTAGAACCACTTAACTCAACTTCATCATCGAACTTAAACTTCTTAGCCTCATTGAAATTCTTCTCAAGACTTAATAGATACTCCGAAGAGGATACTATACGTATATAAAAACTTAATCTCTCTGTTGCAGGCTTAACAATCCACTTAACCTCTACTGGATTGGCTCCATAGATATCGGTCTGCCTTAGCACAGGCTTCACGCTATATGAAGTTGTGAGATCAAGTTTCTCCACCACCTTACGGATTAATTGAGATGACCTAATAATCACTATCTCATTTTCAACTGGTGCAGGACCACCATTAACACCCAACTCAGCAAGCATCATATTACCAATCTGCTCACTTGTACTGCTACCCTGTGAGCTACCTGGTGTTTGCACCAATATCACTGCATTAGCACTATACTTATAGGAGAGACTTTTGGTGTAAAAAAATCCTGCCGAGAAGCATATTCCGACTGATACAATAAACCAATACCAGTATCGCAACAACATTCCAATAATTTGAGTCATTGGAGTGTTCAAGGCTGGGCCAGTAAATGTTTTCTTTTGATTCATAATAAAACTAATTTAACGCAATAATCATTGTTATAAGTGATATAATTGTTGTGGCAGCAGAGAATACCCACGAGAAGTTTGATCGAGCGTCACTACTTGTTCTCTTCTTAACATCACTAGCCTCTACGTAGATCATATCATTAGGCTGCAGGTAGTAATATGGGGAGTCAAAGATATCACGACTACTTACGTCAACTCTAGCAACCATACGCTTACCGTCACCCTCTCTAATTATTGAGATATTATCCCTTAGACCATACAGAGTCAAGTCTCCGCTCATACTTATTGCCTCAAATATAGTTATACGATCTGAAGGAACATCCAGTGCTCCAACTCCTGCTTCACCAATAAAGTAGACCTTGAAATTCAACAAGTTAACACTAACCGTTGGGTTATTAATATAACCACCATCAATTAGTAGATCTGTTATCTTTGCCTCTAACTGCGTGTGTGTCAACGCCTCTACTTGAACAGAACCTAAAATTGGGAATTTAATTGCACCTGAAGTATTTACTAAATAACCTGTCTGAGAACTTCCGCTCTGAGATACACCCGCAGTTGCGCTTGCTGCACCAGCCATGCTTGCAGATGACTTCATAGTAGAAGAACTCTGCATAAATGGAATCAACAACTCAGGGGTCTCACAAGATATCGTAATACCTAGGAGGTCATCTTTTTGGATTCTAATCTCATAGTTTTGAGTGATTTTATGCTCAGTATCACTGGGCATATCCTCGAAATATACTAGTTTCTGTGCCGGCACACAAGAAGCCATTGCTAGCATTAAAATGTAAATCAATCTCTTCATTTGACTATAGTTTTTCGTTTATTGTACAATTCTCGATTACCCATTTTACATCATAAATAATAGAGCTATCAGCTCTAAATTTCGATATATCAAGAGTCTTAAATTCATTGTGTGCGACAGTCAATACTACTGCCTCATATCTTTGATCTGGAAGTATATTTGTAACTTCAAGCCCATATTCATGAGCCACCTCAGCACTATTTGCCCATGGGTCATATATCGTAATATCTACGCCATAATCAGCTAGTTGCTTAACGACATCGACTACTTTTGTATTACGCACATCGGGGCAATTCTCCTTAAAGGTTATACCTAGTACTAGTACTTTTGCACCAAGTATCTGAATACCTTTCTTAATCATTGATTTAATCACCTCGCTTGCGACATACTCACCCATACCGTCATTCATCCTACGACCTGCCAAGATAATCTCGGGGTTGTAACCGTAACGTTGAGCACATTGAGCCAAGTAGTAAGGGTCAACACCAATACAGTGACCTCCGACAAGACCTGGGCGAAACGGAAGAAAATTCCATTTTGTACCCGCCGCCTCTAGTACCGCCTGAGTATCAATACCCATCTTACTAAAGATCTTAGCTAGCTCGTTAACAAAAGCTATATTAATATCTCGTTGCGAGTTTTCGATTACTTTAGCCGCTTCGGCAACCTTCATCGTCGGAGCTAGATGTGTTCCAGCGACAATGACCGAACTATAGACACCATCGACAATCTCCCCTATCTCAGGTGTCGAACCCGATGTAACCTTCTTTATCTTCTCCACGGTGTGCAGTTTATCACCTGGATTGATTCGTTCGGGCGAGTATCCTGCAAAGAAATCTTTATTAAAGGTCAAACCAGAGACACGCTCTACAACTGGCAGGCACTCATCCTCGGTTACTCCAGGATATACAGTCGACTCATATACAACAATATCACCTTTTGAAATAACACGTCCGACAGTCTCACTCGCCTTATAGAGAGGAGTCAAGTCGGGTGCATTATTTTCATCAACCGGTGTTGGAACTGTTACTACGTAGAAATTACAATCTTTTATATCCTCTAAATTATCAGAACATATAAAACCATTCCTGATCGCCTCTTTAAGAGTCTGGTCATCAACCTCCAGAGTTGAGTCCACACCACTCATCAGCTCTTTAACACGTCCACTATTGATATCAAACCCAACAGTTGGATATTTCGTAGAGAAGAGACGGGCTAATGGCAAACCTACATATCCTAATCCTATGACTGCAATCTTAATCTCTTGCATTATAATCTTAATTTATCTTAAATTATTCCAATACCACTCAACCGCCTCTCGGAGTCCCTCTCGCATAGAGTATTTTGGTGCATAACCGAGCAGCTTGCGAGCTTTATCTACCGAGGCTAAAGAGTGAGGTATATCACCCACACGATTTTCACCGTGTGTAGCCTCAATATTTAATATCGCGCTGTCGTACTCTCCTAGATACTCTTTCAAGTAAGCAACTAACTCATTTAGCGTCGTACGTTCTCCATAGGCTGTATTATATACTTCATTCACAGCCTCTGGGTTCTGCGCCTCGAGAGAGAGCATATTCATTTGAACAACATTCTTGATATATGTAAAATCGCGAGAGTATTCACCATCACCATTTATGTTTGGCGCCTGATGACTAATAAACTGCTTTACAAAGAGCGGTATAACCGCAGCATACGCACCATTAGGATCTTGTCTTCGTCCAAAAACATTGAAGTAACGCAATCCAATACACTCCATCCCGTACGTGCGAGCAAACACATCAGCGTACAACTCATTGACATACTTTGTTATAGCATACGGAGATAGAGGCTTTCCAATAACATCCTCCACCTTTGGTAATGATTTACTATCTCCATATGTCGAAGAGCTTGCAGCATAGATAAAACGCTTTACTCCAGCCTCTTTTGCCGCTACAAGCATATTCAAGAAACCACCAACGTTTACCTCATTGGTTGTTATAGGGTCTTTAATAGAGCGAGGCACCGAACCCAATGCCGCTTCATGCAGGATATAATCAACACCATCGGCTGCCTTTTTACAATCTTCGAGGTTGCGAATATCGCCCTCAACAAGTGTAAAATTAGGATTCTCTAAAAACGGCTCCACATTATGGCGATGCCCAGTTGAAAAGTTATCTAAACAGATAACTTTATCACCTCTCTCTAAAAGTTCTTCACAAAGGTTAGAACCTATAAATCCAGCTCCTCCCGTTACTAATATTCGTCTCTGCATCTTTAGTCAAACCTTTCAAATTCAGAGTTCTTTGATTTAAACTCAGGTACTAACTCTTTCATTATACGTACAGTCTGCTCAATATCCATATTACGAGCAGATATAGCCAATCGTCTCACACCAGAATTTACAGACTCAATATCCACACTACGACACTTCGCAATATTGATCTTCTTGTGTGTTGTTTTAGCCTCTTCTCCTGTGCTAAATAACTCTTCATAGAGCTTCTCGCCAGGGCGAAGTCCTGTATATTTAATTTTGATATCTACGTCAGGCTCGAAACCTGATAACTTAATCATCTTACGCGCAAGATCTACTATCTTCTCAGGAGATCCCATATCAAAGACTAATATCTCACCCGCATGTCCCATTGTTGCAGCTTGAAGTACTAAACGACAAGCCTCAGGTATGGACATAAAATAACGGATAATTTCAGGATGCGTCACCGTAACAGGACCTCCCAAAGCTATCTGTTCTTTAAATAATGGTATAACAGAACCGTTACTACCCAATACATTTCCGAATCGTGTAGTTATAAACTCTGTCTTATTCTGACTATTTGCACTCTGCACACACATCTCCGCCAATCTCTTGGACGCACCCATCACATTCGTTGGGTTTACAGCCTTATCGGTAGAGACCATAACAAACTTCTCAACACCACCTTCAATCGCACGTTTAGCTAGATTGACAGTTCCCCACACGTTGGTCATAACACCCTCGCATGGATTCATCTCAATCATTGGCACATGTTTATACGCCGCAGCATGAAAAATAATGGTCGGTTTATATTTTTCGATGATCCTCTCTACTCGTTGACGAGAACGCACATCTCCTAATATAAACTTCACATCTACATTTGGATACAATCTAGTCATCTCCAACTGTATGTTATGTAAAGGAGTCTCTGCAATATCGAATAGAATCAACTGCTTAACCCCATATAAAGCAACTTGTATAGAGATCTCACGACCAATGGAACCTGCTCCACCAGTCACCATCACTACCCTCCCCTTTATCTCTTTAGATATACTCTCTGTATCAACAACAATCTCCTCTCGATCTAATAGATCTTCGATCTGGATTGGTTTTATTTGACGCTGTGGCAAACCTGTCTTTTCGTCAATCTCTTGAATCTCGCCAACCATACACATAGATATATGGTTACGCATACAGAAGTCGACTAAATTCCCCTGTGCTCGTTTAAAGAGCTTATTAGAGGTGAAAATTACAGTCGAAATAGAGTTTCTTTTAATGACAGATTTAAGCTTCTCCTCACTTGTATTAGCATAGTATACTCTCTGACCATGTATAACATGACCTACCTTGTCTGGATTAGTTGTCAAAAAACCTTTGATACGATACTTTGATGATGTATCTTTATTGATCCTATTTACAAAATCTGGGTTTGATCCAAGAGTACTATATATTAAAGAGTTACTTATATCGGTCTTACCATTATTAATGATATAATAATAAAGCCCAATCATCAATCCCCTAACGGAGATCATTGCGACTGTTGTTATAAGAAAATCTAATACTGCGCTGTAGATAGGGAATCCATTAGATCCATTCAGGTGTAATACAAGTGCGACAAAACAACTTTTTAGCGACGCTATGGCTAAAATTTTCAGCGCATCTTCTATTACAAAGTAACGGATAATTTTCTTATGCTGCCCGAAAATTAATATTAGAATAATACTAAAAAAAGCTGAAAAACATGCTGCGAATAGAAGTATATTTAAATCTTCTGTTACGATATTGAAAAGTGGAAGAATAAGTCCAACAGATGCAACTGTAGAGAAGACTGAAATAAGGAGATCTAGCAAAAATATTACCTCTCGTTTGAGGTATCGTAAATTACATAATCTCTCTAACATAAAGCTTCCTAGTTTAAGAATATAATAAAGGGTGACTAATAATCATAAATAGACTATATGATTATGAAGAATCGTATTAGTCATCAACTCTTTAAATTCATAAAAAACTCAAAGAGGATATTTATGACTATTAGCCACCCTTGTATAAAAATAACCTAGTGTGCTCTACTTAGAATTAGCAACGATTGTACAACGATTAAGTTCTTTACTATCGTACATATTATCAACACCGCCGTTACCTACAGCCTTAAGTTGAGACTTAGAAACGCCATATACATCAACTAGAACGTCAACAACGGCCTCAGCACGACGCTCGCTTAGACGCTGGTTGTATTTCTCAGAACCTGTTGCGTTATCAGCATATCCGTTAACAGTATATGTAGTCGATGGGTTGTCATTGATTGTTGCTGCAACATACTTAAGAGAAGCAACCTCACGCTTAGAGAGCTTGTTGCTGTTGATATCAAAGAATACTGGAGTTGCTGTAACCTTCTTCTTCTCATCAGCCTTAGCCTCTTTAGCATCGTTCTTCGCTGCACCAAGTTGCTTTTGTGTTGCAGACAACTCATCCTTAAGCTTCTTGTTCTCCTTAGCTAGATCATCGTTGTTTCTCTTAAGCTTATTGTTTGCAGACTTCATAGCACCAAGCTCGCTAGTTGCTGTCTTGTATACATCCTCTGTTGTCTTGAATACTGTTGTATTCTTTCCAAAGCGGTAAGTCATACCAACAGATGCAGACATTGGAGTAACGTAGTGGTCACTCTCGTGAGAGTATGTATCAGCCTTTGTTGCTGCAATACGCAACTCACAGTTCAAAGAGAACTTATCATTAAGTTTGAAATCGTTAACGATACCAAATAGAGGATAAACCTCGTAACAAGCGCTACCTGACTGAGTGTACATTGCAACGCCATAACCAAGGAATGGATAGATCTCGTAGAAACGGTCTGGACGGTAGCCACCAATTATCGCTGAGGCATTGAACATAAGGTCTCCGTGCAGAACAGACAATACTCCCTTTAGTGTAGACTCACCAAATGAGTTACCCATGTGTGTACCAGAAGTACCAGAACTCTTACCATCAATAAAAGAGAGGTTGTACTGCGCACGAAGTCCAACGTAAGGGTTCAACCACTTTCCTACAGAAAGATCAAAAACGATAGAAGCTGGAAGATCCAAATACTCTGATCGTTGGTTTAGGTAGTGCCACTCGACACCAGCGCCAGCTGAAACAAACCAGTTGCTTTTAAGATCCCAGATAAACTCTTCGTTTGAGCCGCGATCTTGTGCAGATGATACCATCACTGCAAACAACGCAAAGATTGAAAGTAATGTTTTTTTCATGATAAAAAATATTTAAGTTAAAATTAAAATTAGATGCCTTGTTAATAAGTATCTCACATTCTATATTAAGAAACTGTTTGATACTTCAAAAATTGGTATTAAAGTTTCTCAATGGTAAAATCGGTTGTTGCCATCACTGCCGTAAAACCATCAATTTTTACTACAATTTGTCGACTACGTTTACCTTTTACTGAGACATAAGTTGCAACTCTACCCTCAAAAGCCCCAGAAGTTATCTTCACCCTCTCACCTTTTCTAATATCGAGACTATCCTGATCTATCTCGACTATCTTATCCAAGTTGCCATCGACAAATGCTATAAACTCCTCCATTTGAGGTGTTGGTACAACCATCAACTCACCCCAGTTTGTTCTCTGTACAGTTCTATCGTAAAGCGCCAAAAGGAAATCGTAATTTCGATTTAATTCCCATACAGTAGATTGTGTTGTCTTGACAAAGATAAGCGATGGAAGAAGAGGCAGTAATGCTACTTTTTTTTCGCCCTTCTTGTTTACCTTTACCCCTAGTTTCATTGGAACAAACGAAGTAATGGCTAGCTTATCAAAGAGTGCCTTTGCTGTTGTAGCCCGATTATTTAGGGCTTTCATCACAAACCACCGCAATTCATCCTGTTCACACATCTATGTCTTATATCAATAATTTAAATATACCACACAAAAAACCCACTGCTAATACTCGCGTATTATCCTAATAATCAAACAATTAAGCGACAAAATAGTACAAAAAGACACACTTTTTAGTATCACACTGCACTATACAACACATCACTTAACACAGCAAAGGTAATAAACAAAAATCTAAAAACAACAAATTAATACTATTTTTACTATAAATGTAGTATTTTATAGTATTTGACAAATTTCACTGTTTAATATAGTAAAAATTTTAACTAAATCAAATTACTCTCTTAAATTAAAATTAGGTCTCAATATGTAGATTGCAGACAGAGCTGTACTACAACCCATTACAATTATCCTTTAAAGATCTTGCATAGCTATCAATCTTATGTAGCTCTTTTACGATACTGATACTCTGGTACCAACGGTTTTTTTTGTATTATGACGAAAATATAATTATTTACAACGATATTTGCAAACGTATTTTTTTACCAAAAGTTTACATATGTTGCCTGAAATATATACAGCGCATAAATAAAGCAAGAAGATAATAAATTCCCACACTACAAGTGTACAAAAAACCGCACTAATAAAATACCACACACGAGTAATTTTGCATTGGTGAATAGACCGCATACCAACAACTGATAAAACTATCTACTAACATATATCAACTATGAACTTTAAACTATTAAAAAGCACTTTTATCTTCACGCTCCTAATGCTTGTATGCGTGGGTTCTGTATGTGCTAAGGGTTTCCCTCTATACAAAGGGGGCAAGGTGGCACAAATATACATAAGTATAGATGAGCCTACACCACTACAAACAGCCGCGAAACACCTTCAGTCCGATATTGAGATGGTGACTGGTAAAGCACCTGCGATAATTAACGACACAAAAAAATTATCGGGTGATGTTATTATCCTTTCAACACAAAAGAACAACAAACTAATTAACTCAAAATCTCTTGATGGGCTTTACGATTCATATATGATTAGAACCGTAAAGTCTCCATTTGATAGCGTGGAGAACTCGCTTGTCGTTGTGGGTAGCGATGCTATGGGTGCTGTTTATGGCGCTTACGACATATCTGAGAAGATCGGCGTATCTCCGCTATATTGGTGGTGCGACATCACACCTAAGCGTCAAGACGAGGTTGTTCTTGAGGACTACAAGGTAGACCCACATCAACCATCGGTACGTTATAGAGGTATCTTCATCAACGACGAGGAGGCTTCAATTATCTGGAGTCAACGCACCTCAAAGGTTAAATCACAAGGTATCACACCAGAGACATACGTACGCGTGTTTGAGCTAATGACACGTCTTAAGATCAACGCTCTCTGGCCATCAATGATGGAGGAGGGTGCATTCTTCTTCGAGGCTAAAGATGAAAATGGCATAGCCGTGAACCCTAAAAATGCGACAGATTACGGTGTATGGGTAGGCTCGTCACACTGCGAGAATATGGCACGTAACAACAATGCCGAGTGGTATGAGTGGGCGGACAAGAACAAGCACCTATTCAGTGACGACCTGCACGAGTTTGACTACACCGTAAACCCTGAAGCCATCGAGCAGTACTGGAGAGATCGACTCATAGAGTGCAAGAACTTCAATATCATCTACACCATGGGTATTCGTGCCGTACACGACTCTGCATTCAAGTGTCGCTTGATGGAGAATCCGACCCTTGAGAACAAAGTAAAGATGTTACAGAAGGTACTCTACCGCCAACGTGCAATAATCAAGGAGGTTTTTGGTTCTGAAAACGCTGTTCCTCAGATCTTTGTACCTTACGAAGAGACCGCCGAGTTATACAACGGTGAGAGTAAAAATGGCAACGAGAAGTGCAAGGGACTAGATGTTCCTGAAGATATAATTTTGGTATCGACAGATGATAACTACAGTTTCCTACGCCAGCTACCAACCAAAGCGGAGCTTAACCGCAAGGGTGGCTGCGGAATATACTACCACATTGCATACCAGGGTAATCCTGCCGCGTATGACTGGTTAACAACAATACCATACAAGCAGATGCAACACGAGCTTAACAAGCTATACAGAGCTGGCGCAATGGCGTTCTGGATTGTAAATGTTGGCGATATTAAGCCTAGCGAAATGGGGCTTCAATACTTTATGAATATCGCAGTAGATGCAGACAAAGAGTTCTCACGCGACCCTCGTGAACACATTACAGAGAGCGCCCCAAAGCTGTTTGGCATGAATAAGGAGCAAAGTGCGAAGTTCTCAGATCTATTCACTCGTTTCTGTCTAAGAGCTAATATCCAGAAACCAGAGTTTATGACATCGTGCTTAAGCATCTTCTATGACACCCCTACATGGGCAAAATATACCTACTACTCACTCACAGACTTTGGTGATGAAGCACAACACATGATAGATGAATATATCGCATTAGAGGCTGAAGCTAAAAAGTTCTATGACTCTGTAGACTCAAATTATAAAGATGCATTCTTCCATCTTGCATACTACCCTATCCGCTCTGCTAGGCTCATGGCAGAGAAGAGCTACTATTACTACAAGAACCTAATCTATGCAAAGCAGGGTCGTTTTTCAAGTATTAATGGCTATAAAAATATGTCACAAAAAGCCACCGAGGAGATAGACGTTGACCTAGAGTACTTCAACAAAAAGCTAGCTGGAGGTAAGTGGGATGGCATTATGGATCCTTATGGAACCTACAACATCTTCGAGCGCGTAGTGGATGATGCAAATATCCCTCACCGTTTTGTATACAATGAGCGATTCAAAGAGGAGTCAACACAAAATGGCATTGGTGCTGTGTGTGAAGGTCAGCTCCTTGGAAAAGAGGATGTTAAGTTACTCTTCTCCTCACTTGAGGACAACAACCGCTTCATTGATATCTTTACAACTGGTGTCGAAGCACAAAAGTGGAGTGTCAAAAGCGACAAGCCTTGGATTAAGTTTACCAAATCTTCAGGAGAGATTGACTCTGAGCAACGCATCTGGGTTACTATCGATTGGAGCAAAGCTAATGCAGGAGAACAACAAGCAAAGATCACCGTTAGCAGCGATAGTGGAGAGGTTAAGAGCTTCCCTGTTGTAGCTTATAAATTTATCGAGAAGATCAAACCTCGCAGCTACGCGGAGGGAGCAGGATTTGTCGCTATCGAAGCTGAAAACTACACTAAAAAGGTAAAGGGTGCTAATGGCGCTCAATGGCGCGAGATCACAGACCTCGGCTACTGTGGCTCATCAATGGCCGTTGAGGGATCAAGCAAAGTTAAGAGTCCTAGAAGTGGTGCGATCCTAGAGTACCAAGTATACTTTACATCAAAAGGCACATTCGATGCAACGCTATTCAGAATCCCAACACTGAGTGAGGGTAAAGGCAAGAGCTGCGAGATTGCTATTGGGGTTAACAACGATAATCCTCTGGTATTAGAGGGTGTGCGCCGTAAAGATCAAACCGTACAACGCCCAATGCCTAGTGGTAAAAAAGTTACTGCCTCTACATGGCGTATGAATGCATTTACTCAGATTGAGAGGATCCCATTCGAGATCACTATCAAAGAGCCTGGATACCACACAATAAAGATATACCAAGTAGATAGCGAGATTGCGTTCGACCGTTTAGTAATTGCTACAACAGCACAAAGCTCCGTAGCGCAAAACAGATCACTCATAGGTGCACCCGAGAGCTACAACAACATATCATCAGAGTATGCGCCTTCAACCAAACAACCTCAAGTATCACTAACCTCAAAAGATGTTACAGTTGAGGCGTATCCAGAGTTGGTGCCAATGTTATACTCTAAGTTCTTGTTTGCAAACTACGCTACAAATCCACCTATTTGGGGCTTTACACCAGTATACCCACGTAGTACGTACAACAAAAATACGAACCTATTTGGATGGGCAAAAGAAGATGTTGGTAAGATCATAACTAAGCAGAGTGTCGGCTATCGTCCAGTGCCATTCTTCCGACTAATGACACACTTTAGCAAGTCTCCTGCGACCTTCTACGCAACTATGCACGAAGGAAACTACGAGATAATATTCCACACGGGTAATGTCACCGAGTACTACTCTGGAGCAAAAGGTCGCGAACTCAACATGTCTATTCATGCCAATGGCAAAGAGCTAGTGAAGAACCTACAGACGAAGAGTGACGAAATGGCGATGGTGAAGTACGACGCCAAAGTAGGTAAAGACAACATTCTAAAGATCGACTTTGCGGGAGATTGGGCAATATCTTGCATTGAGATCTACAGAAAATAACCCCCATAAAAACCATTATATATTACCGAGGTGCAATCGCTAAAATATGCGGTTGCACCTTTTTTTATTTGGCTTCGTACGATACACTTATGATATCACTCCATTCGGTCGTATAATCTGGCGACAAGTAGTTCTTGTTCGACCCTAGCACACCACCTTGCTGTGCTGCTAGAATAACACTACCACCGCCATGTCTAGTATTTATATTGTCGAGTGTCTCCATTAGCTTTGTATGCTTAGTGCGATCTACAACATCAAACATAGAGGATTGAACCTGCTCCTTGGGTGTTAAATGAGAGCATATAACACCTGCCTTTTTATAACCATACCCACAAAGGTAGATACTCTTAAGCGACTCGGTAGCTATGCGAACAATCTCTAAAGTACTATCCGACGCCACATCTAACTTCACCACCTCGCTTTGAGAGTATTGCTGCACAGACTTATTATGGCGATTTGTGCATACGTAGGTGGTTATCTGCCCTACGCAACTACCCTGCTGGCGTAGTTTGTCGGCAATGGTTGCGGCAAACGATGATATTATAGAGCGCAGCTCGTCGTACTCTGTTATATCGTGCGCAAAACTACGCCCCATGCTAATTGACTGGTGAGCAGCAACCGCCGACGAAAACTCTACGACACTCTCACCCTTCAACTCTTGCCATGTACGAAGCCCCACAACACCCATTAAAGAGAGAACTACGCCTTTGGGCAACTGCGTAAAATCATAAGCTGTATATACACCCCTATCCTCCAACTTACTCAATGACTTACGACCAATACCCCACACCTCGCCGATGGGTAACTTGCGGAGCACTTTCTCAATATCCTCCTCTCGCCACATCACACACGAGCCGTTTAATTTAGGGTACTCCTTACACAACTTACTCGCTATCTTTGCCAGTGTCTTTGTTGGAGCAACGCCAATACTCACGGGGATCCCCGTATTACGTTTAATGGTGTGCGACATCTCCTCGGTATGACTCTTTAGACGAGAGACGTCAAAACCCGAAAAATCAATAAATGCCTCATCTACAGAGTAGATATCAATAGCGGGCGTCAGTTGACGCAGTGTCTCCATCACCCTGCACGACATATCGGCATAGAGGCGATGATTAGCCGAAAAGAGAGTCACTTTATGTCGCTCGACAATATCGTGAACTTGAAATAGAGGCACTCCCATCTTGATACCCAACGCTTTAACCTCGTTGCTTCGAGCAATAACACAGCCATCATTACCCGACAGCACAGCTACAGGTTTACCATTAAGGTCGGGACGAAAAACCCTCTGGCATGAGACAAAGAAGTTATTGCAATCACAAAGCCCAACCATACACTACATTTTTTTGATGTAATAGCGCACCACGCCCCAAATTTCGGAGTCAACATTCGCGTCAAAATATTTCAACCGAAACTCACCATCTGTATAGACAACAACCGTTGCCCCCTCTATTGGGTCGACGCTCTTATCTATTATAAGGATATCGCCCTGCTCACCCTCAACTTTGGCGAAGAATGTAGATGCGCTATTCGTTACCAGGTAGCGCCCTACGTCAAGAGCAAGTGGCGCATAGTTCACATCGTCCATCTGCTCTAGGTCATCGAATGGTTTGACACTCTTGTTTGTTATGTCGGTTGGAAAGAATGGCATAAGAACTTATTATTTAATTATCATATACAAAGGTACTCTTTTCTTATTAACGAACCCACTAATGAGAAAATATTTATTATCTTTGTAAAACCATCAAAAACAACTTAAATACCTATAAATGAAACGATTTTTACTGCTCGCATTTATTATTGCGACAACATTCACATCGTGCCAACAACAAAAATTAGTAGAATTAACCCTCTCTAACGGAGACCTCCTGCGCGTGGAGGCAGTTTCGCCATCAGTCATTAAGGTCACCATGGCACAGAGTGACTCACTGCTCAATATTAAAAGCCTGATTGTAGAGGAGCCTACAGCCAACAATTTCAAATGTTCGTTAACTAAAGATGATCACCATGTAATCCTTAGAACAGATGAGTTAATGGTTAGAATCAACGCCTTAAATGGAGATATTAGCTACCATAAACCCACGGGAGAGAGTCTACTTAAGGAGTGTAACAAAGCACTCACTCCGTACAATGATGAATATGTAGGCGATCAATTCAAGATCAAACAAAGCCTAGTGTGGGACGATGATGAGGTTATATATGGACTCGGACAGCAACAAAAGGAGTCTATAAATATGCGTGGTCAACACATCGTATTAAACCAGCAAAACACACGTATATCAATACCTGTGATATTGTCAACCAAAGGGTATGGTCTATACTGGGATAACTACTCTCGTACGGTATATGACGATAAGAGTAGCGACAACTGCACCATAACATCTGATGTTGCCGACCACCTTCGTTACTACTTTGTCAAGGGCGACAAGTTTGACAACATCATATCTGAGCTAAGAGAGTTAACGGGTCGCTCACCTATGCTTCCTCGTTGGGCTTTTGGTTACTTCCAAAGCCGCAACCGCTACAAGAGTCGCGAGATACTTATGGATGTAGTAAAGAAGCACCGCGAGCTGGGTATTCCACTAGATGCTATAATCTTAGATTATCTACACTGGGCACCAGGGGCAGGCTTTGGCTCTATGAGTTTCGACGAGGATAAGTTCCCTCAACCCGAGCAGATGATAGAGGAGCTTCACGACAAATACAACTGCAAACTACTCGTCTCTGTCTGGTCATCAATAGCTAAGGGCAATGATAATTGGCGTAAATTTAACGAAAAAAAGTGGCTACTTGGTTGGCGACAGGGGGATTTTGGCTCTTATTATGATGCGTTTAACCCCGAAGCAGGCAAACTATATTGGAGTTTAGTGAAGAGCAGCTATTGGGATAAAGGTGTCGATGGTGTGTGGTTTGACGCCACAGAACCCGAAGGTCTCAATCAATTCAAAAAGGCAAAGTGTGCAATGGGCTCTGCGGCAAAGTACTTCAACCTCTACTCGTACTACGCCATGAAGAATATATACGACAACCAACGCCCCGTGGACTCTGCTCGAGTATTTATATTGACTCGATCGGCCTTCCTTGGGCAGCAAAAGTATGGCACTACACTATGGTCGGGCGATATCGCAACTACGTTTGATGCCCTCAAGTGCCAAATACCAACAGGATTGAACCTATGTATGAGTGGACTCCCCTACTGGAATAGCGATATTGGTGGCTACTACAAGGGAGATCCTAACGATAAATCTTATCAGGAGCTTTTTGTTCGTTGGTTCCAGTACGGAGCTTTCACGCCGATGTTTCGTCCCCACGGTCGTCGCGTACCTCACGAAACCCGCGATGGTCACAATGAGCTATGGTCATACGGCGAAGATAATCAAGAGATATTGACCTCTTACGTTCGACTGCGCTACCGACTGCTTCCATACATATATACTCTTTCACACAAAGTAACCTCTGAGCACTACACGATGATGCGCTCCTTGGCTTTCGATTTTCTCGAAGACGCAGCCGTTTATGAGATATCAGATCAATTTATGTTTGGATCAAATATTATGGTTGCACCAATAACTCAAGCTAAAGCCACATCTCGTGAGGTCTACCTACCTAAAGGTTGTGATTGGTACGACTTCCGCGATGGTAAACAATACGCAGGAGGCACAACTATCGAGGCCGACGCTCCAATAGAGTGGATGCCGCTATACGTATGCTCTGGCACGATACTACCTCTGGCGGAGGTGATGGAGTACTCCAACCAACGTAAACTGGATGATATTGAAATAAGGGTATACGGCGGTAGAGATGGCGAATTTACAATGTATGAGGATGAAGGTGATAACTACAACTACGAAGATGGCAAATTCACGGAGATTAAATTCACCTACGACAATAGCGCTAAAAAGCTACATATTGGCGCACGACAAGGAGAGTTCGATAGTGCTCTATCGTCACGCACCTTCAGAGTTGTACTTGTTAACACAACTCAAGGCTTCGGCATCGAAGAGACACCGAGAGAGCAATCTATCAAAGTTAATTATGATGGCAACGCCATGGAGGTTAACCTATAATTTGACGTGTGTTTTGGATAGGGTTAATATGTCACTTTTGAGAGTATCACCGTAAGATAAAAAATGTGTTTTACCTATTGTTAACTCACGTTATTATTGTCTGCCCGCAGGATAGGTAGTGTATATTATCCATTTTTGTGCTCATATAGTTGTAAACATTAGCCCCCGTGCAGTGACACGTATAGAACTCTACATGCGAAAAGCCCCTGAGTTTATCAATAATTCTATCTATAAGCTCCAACGGTTCGTCCTTGCGCGCCGAGGGGTTCGTTAGGTGAAAGCCTCCTATACACACTTTGGGCGAGAACTCCCTTGCTCGATTCATAATATTAACAACACCATTATGCCCACACCCCATAACCAGAATCGGCACCTCGCCCTTGATTATTAAGTTCTGTTCGTGCTTAAACGTATCAGGCTCCGACCCTTCATACAACGTCTTATTAGCTCCCGAGCAACACTCTGAATTATCTGAAACTTTAAACAGTATAAGTTCATCATCAATATCCGCGTCGCCATCTAACAGAACCACCCGCTCGTGTGTTTTGAGCGACACATCAAGTCCGATATCGCCAATCCCCGTTGGTCGATGGCTAAAGTGTGGCGCAAAGGCTTGACGCTGTATGTATACCTTTGCTTTGGTGTTGAGAGCTAAAAACATTGACAGTGCACCGCCATGATCTCGATGACCATGAGATATAATAACGGCGTCAACCATTGACAGATCAACACCCAACAGCTCGGCGTTCTTTATGAATGTCTCATCCCCACCCACATCGAAGAGTAACCGATGGTGTGAAGTCTCAATATACAGAGACAACCCATGAGCTGTTGCGCAACCACACTGCGAGGTATTTTCAACGAGAGATATAATCTTTACCATATTATCAAAGGTTTACATACAAAAGTAATAAACTATCGTTGATGCACCAAATATATCATATCGAAATTATATGATACATTTTTCATATATTTGCATATTCACAAAACAACAACGAAGAATGAGAGTAACAAAAGCAACGCTATCAGATATAGATCAAGTAATGGCTATCTACGCTATGGCGGTGAGATATATGCAAGAAAATGGCAATCCAACACAGTGGCAAGGTGGCTATCCGTTTAGGGAGATTGTCGAAGAAGACATAAGTCTCGGGAGACTCTACCTACTGCGTAACGATAACTCCGAGATTATTGCTCAGTTTTGTTTCTATATTGGCGACGACCCAACCTACGCATACATAGATGGTCAGTGGCTAAACGATAATAGTTATGGTGTTGTTCACCGCATTGCGAGCAGCGGCAAAACCAGAAGCGTTGCCAAGATATGTCTTGATTGGTGCTTCTCCGAGCACCCCAATATTCGCATCGACACACACTCCGACAACCACAAGATGCAACAGACACTACGTGAGAGCGGGTATGTAGAGTGTGGGGAGATAATAGTATATAACGGCACTCGTAGAGTCGCGTTCCAGAGGACAAAGTAACGCCCTAAATCTCTACATCACACCGATGTTATCAAAAAAGATAATCATCATCATTATTGGACACACGAATTTAAGCAGAAAAATCACACTGCCGACCAATGTCGACTTGAGGGTTCCATTATTGGTCAACTGATTGAGCAACAGCGGACGATCCATCTTCCAACCCACATATATAGTAGTAAAGAAGCCTCCAAGCGGAAGAATTATATTAGCTGTAAACTTATCAAAGATATCAAATATCCTCATATCGAACAACGTGTAACCAGACCACACGCTAAGCGACAGCGCAGCTGCTGTTGCCATAACACCTACGATTAAAGTTGAGATTGTTGCTGCTTTGGGGCGCGACATACGCCACTCGTCAATAAAGTAAGAGGTTGTAACCTCATGTTGAGCAATCGTTGAAGTCAACGCCGCGATGACCAACAGCAAGAAGAAGGCAGTCGACCAGATCATTCCACCCGACATCTGGTTAAAGATTCCTGGAAGTGTTACAAATACCAACTCCTCGCCAACACCAGGCGTTACGCCAACACTAAAGCAAGCTGGAAAGATTATGATTCCCGAAAGTAGAGCAACCAAGGTGTCAAGAATAGTGACTTGAACCGCTGTGGTACGCAGATTAGTCTTTTTATTGAAATACGAAGAGTATGTAATCTGACACCCCGAAGCTATCGAAAGCGAGAAGAATGCTTGCCCTAGAGCCTGAATAACAACCTTAGGGGTGATTTTCGAGAAGTCGGGTTTGAACATAAACTCTAACCCCTCGCGACTATCGACCATCATGAGCGACTTCACGGCTAACACTATAAGTATCAAAAAGAGTATAGGCATTAAGATTTTAGATATTCGCTCAATACCCTTATTAACACCCATATATATTATCACATGCGTCACCAAGATAAAGCCCCACGTATAGGAGATAAGCTTCCAAGGTGAGCTTATAAAGCTATTGAAGAATTGGTGGTACTCGGTCGCCGTAGAGTACTCAGCCAGACGCCCCGTAACAGAATTTACTAAATAATCAGCCGTCCAGCTAGCAACGACAAAGTAGAATCCCATGATAAAGAACGACGCAAGCATTCCGCCATAGCCCAGAGGTGTCCACTTTCGGTCTAGTGCTCTATACGCTCCGACCGAGTTTTTACCAGTTGCTCGACCAACGGCGAACTCACCCAACATAATTGGCAAACCAATAAAAAGTATGCAAGCAATATAAACAAGGAGAAATGCAGCACCTCCATTCTCACCCATAACGTATGGGAATCGCCATATATTACCTAGACCAACAGAACTACCCGCAGCGACAAGGACTGCACCTACCCTACTTCCAAATTGACCTCTCTGTCCAATATCCATAATTAAGTCGTTGTTTCAATTGCTGAATTCAACCTGCAAATGCAACTGAATTGAGGTCAAGAAACTATAGGGACATAAGAAAAGGCGAAACAAATCGGAGCCAGGCTCAAATTTATTCCGCCTAAGCGATAAAATTT
>JBCQVD010000109.1:0-6222 GCA_047173405.1 Rikenellaceae bacterium | reverse complement strand
GCAGGGTCATGGTAAAGGTCGTGGCGGTAATAAGCCATCCCCTAAAGGACGTAGCGGAGGTGCAAAGAAGGGTAGGGCAGCGGAGTCGTCAAGCGAGTCAAAGCCAGTTGCCTCATCTGAATCCTCTCAGCAAGCGAGCCAAGAGAGTACCTCGGCAGGGGTAAAGAAAAAACGCTGGAATAAACGTAAGCCAAAGTCAAAAGAGACAACATCCTCGTCAGAACCATCGGCTTAATATATAGTTGCTAGATTTTAGTTTAAAAATTAGCTCCCCGCAGAGCTTTTCTTTTGTCTTGCGGTTGTTGGTAAATCAACTTTTGATTTATTGTGGTTATATAAATAGGGGATTCAAGCAGGCTTATCCCCTATATTTCTATAACCACACCCACGCAAACATCTGTTTGCTTAACAACCGAAGTGTGGCAGCGTTTGGCGTTTAGTGTTAAATGTTTAGCGTTAAGTCACTCAACATTTAACGGCTTTTCGGTTCAGACACAAGAGTGTATGATAAATTTCAGAGGGATAGTTGGTTACTCAAATTTATTTGAAATAATCAACTATCCCTCTGAAATATTATAACTTTAGGTATAATCCGAAAACCGCTACAAAAGTTTAGCTCTGCGGGGAGCACCCCGCCCGTCGGAGACAGTCCTCGGATTTAATCAGACTATAAAATAGCAATTAGCTTGCTTACAGCGGCGAATGTCTGTTTGGGTGCTATGCTCCAGAAGTTTTCGTACTGCTCACCGTGATCCTTAACACCTGGCGTGTCGCTAATAATGCGTAGTGCTAAAAAGGGTGTGTTGTAGAGGTGGCAGGTATGGGCTATCGAGTTGGACTCCATATCGGTGGCTAGAGCCTCGGGTATGGAGTTTTTGATTGATTGCAGCTCATCTTGAGAGGTGATAAATCTATCCCCCGAGCATATTACGCCCGACTGTATTGGTAGAGTGTCGGCTAAAGTAAGAGCGCACTCAAGAGCCTCTTTGTTGGCTATGAAGCGTGTGGGTAGACCTTGGATCTGTCCCCACTCGTTGCCCTCTCCACACCATGCGTCGTTGTAGGTTGTCTCGCTAGCCACAACGATATCGCCGACGTGAAGTGACGCGTCTAGCCCTCCAGCCACACCCGTGTTGATGATGATGTCGGGTGAGTAGGTTGCGATCATCTCGCGCGCGGTGAGCGCGGAGTTAACCTTGCCGATACCACTTTGAGCGACAACCACTTCGCGTGAAGAGATCTCCCCAAGAGTGAATGTTGTGTGACCTATATTTTGGGTTTTGGTGTTTGTCAGTTGCTCGCGAAGGAGTTCCATCTCGCTCTGCATTGCGACAATAATACCTATCATAGAGTTTTGCTTTAATGGCGGCTAAGCCAATATCTGTAAATGTATCTATTTTCTTGTTGTGAGTAGTGTTGTTGCGTAAAGGTAGCGACGAATACTCCTCTTAGGTGTCTTTTCGAACTCGGTCGGGAAGATTGTAATGGAGCTAACCCTCTCGTACGAAGCCACAAGCGTGTTAAGCAGCTTGAGGTTGTCCTCCATTATTTGAGGTATATCGTCGCGCGAGATCTTCTCTTTGTCGGCCGCTTCATAGTCGGGAACAACAAGTGCGGATAGTCCGCCTGTGCTATTTTCAATAATAAGAGATTCGTTTATGAGGTACATATTATTGAGTTTATCCTCAATCTGCTCTGGGTATATATTTTGTCCACTAGCGCTGAGGATCATAGTCTTGCAGCGACCTTTGATGTAGAGTGTACCGTCTGGCTCCATGATCGCCATGTCGCCCGTGTGTAGCCATCCATCTTTGTCGAGGACAGCCTCTGTCTCGCGCTTGTTCTTGTAGTAACCAGCCATGACATGTTCGCCTCTTACGAGTATCTCTCCTGCGACATTCTTAGGGTCGGGAGAGTCTATTGCGACCTCTAAATAGTTGTCGATATACTGTCCGCAAGATGTCGCCTTGAACTTATCTTCGGGTGAGAAGCTAATCAGCGGACCACACTCCGTCATACCGTAGCCGACGATAAGAGGGAAACCGATACGTAGCAGGAATGCCTCAGTCTCTTGGTTCATGGGGGCGCCACCAACGATAAATAGTTGAACCTCGCCACCAAAGGCATTGAGCAGCTTTCGGCGTATCACACTATATATTGCGGTGTTGATGAGTGGTATCTGCATCGCTACGCTCATGTGTTGCTTCTCGAGTAGTGGGGCGATCTGCTTGCGATAGACCTTTTCGAGAATCAGGGGTACACAGTTAATGATGGTTGGACGTACTCGAGCCATCGCTTCGAGTAGGATCTTAGGTGTAGGTATACGTCCAAGAAGCGTTATATGTCCTCCCACGATTAGCTGTGTTATAAAGTCAAAGGCGCATCCGAAGGCGTGGGCAAGGGGTAAAAACGACAACACTCGTCCGCCACGTAAGAAGTATGGAGTACCCGTATTGGGGTTTATACAGTGTTTGGCGGTGAGTACATTGCCCATAATATTATTGAGCGTTAGTACAACACCCTTCGAGGAGCCTGTGGTGCCCGAGGTATAGCTAATTATGCACTCTTGATCGTTTGGAAGTGTAGGGTAGCTGATTTTTTCGCTGTTAAAACCACTCAAAAATAGTGACTTAGATTTGTGCTGAAATTTAGTTATCTTATCCCCGTGGCGCTCATACACAACAGAGAAGTCTGTTAACGACAGCACGCAGTCAATGCGTGGGATCTGTGCATCATCCATTAAATCCCAAAAGTTGTCGCTCAAAAAGAGCATGCGACTCTCCGAGTGGTTGATGATATGTACGACATCGTTGGGGTTGAAGTCTTGAAGAATAGGAACTATTACAGCTCCGTATGTTATAGTTGCGACGTAGCTAATACACCATCGGGGGTTGTTTCGCCCAATAAGTGCAATTTTGTCACCTTGTTTAATCTTCGCCTTTTTGAACATTAGGTGTAGTCGCGCAACTTGCTCAGCAAATTGAGAGTACGTGAAATGTTCATCTTTAAAATAATCGCTTAGCGCCATGCGCTCGCCATTAGCTTTGAAACTCTCCTCAAAGCTTTTGACTAGGTTCTGTTCAATCATTGCGGTTAAATTTTATTGTCAAGGTATTAGTTATCCTTTTTGCTCTGTTTAAATATGTATATCTTCGATTCGGTGCCTTGTCGTAGACGTTCGATGTTTTTACGATGCGTCCATATTAGGAGCGCTGCGACCACCACCGAGAATATCGTATATGGAAGTGTTGCCTCACTCCAAGGCGAAATAATTGTCAGCAGCGGAAAGCAGCTACCTCCGATCATTGATGCTAGTGACACGTAGTGGAAGATCATAAATATAATGATCCACATGGCGAAACATAGAAGAACGACGGGTGGATTTATTCCAAGTACTGTTCCTACTAAAGTCGCGACCCCCTTGCCACCACGAAAGCCTGCGAAGATGGGGAATATGTGCCCTATAACAGCTATAAAGACCGTTGCAATTTTGAGATTTGCGATCCAGAGGTCGCTAATAGATGGGTCGTGTTCGAGCAGTCCGACAATAGTCACCGCAACAAAACCCTTAGCTATATCGAGCGCAAAAACAGGGAGCGCAGCACGACGCCCTAGTACGCGAAGGACGTTGGTGGAGCCTGCATTTTTGCTTCCATATTCGCGAACATCAATCCCATAATATCTCTTACCAATCCACACAGCACTAGGTATAGATCCTAGTAAATAGGCGATAATAAGTAATATAATAGATAGAGTGTATGTAATAACCATATATTCAATAATTAGTAGTCAATAGTCGTTGATAGTACAAATATATAAAAAATATCCTAAAATACACTACTTTGTTACTATTTTATCCCTTTTAAGCAGAAGTGTAGTGTTAAATTTATTATATCGAGTCGAAAGTTTACGTGTAATTTAATTGAAGTTACAACCATCCTCGTTCTTTTAAGCATGGCAAAAGTCATACAAAATAGATAATTAAAATACTTGACTTTGGTGTTAAATTTTTGTATCTTTGTGGTGCGTAATCCATTTTGGTACGCATTATTTATATAAAGAATTTAAGATTATGTTTAAACAAGGTGAAAAAGTTGGATATGTTGGACGTATTATGTATCGGGGTGACGCATCCGCAGAGTTTACTCCGCTGGAGGATTTAGCGGGTATCGGTATTGAGCTATCTCTTCAGCGCTGCAATATAGAGGTGGCAAGGCTTAATGTCTCGAAGAGCGGGTCGCTGTTTTATACTACACTCGATCACACGCGCGATCTCGAGGGCGAGTATATGTTGGAGGTTGCGTTGGTAGTTCGCGGTAATATTGTAGTTGCGATGCAGGGTGCCCCTCTGGTTATTGAGTCGAGTAGGTTAGGGTCGTCGCTCAGTCGGTTAATTACCGTTGAGGAGGTTGGCGCTCAAGAGTCTCAGCTCTCTGACGACCAGGATGCACTCGAGGCAGGCATTGGAGAGTATCGCGTGGAGTTGATATTGACGCAGAAGGATGCTCCACTAGATGAGTGGGATAGCGAGCAGGGGCAGAGCCTCTTGCTTAAACTAGGAACGATCTTCAAGGGCGATAAAGGCGATAATGGTGACACGCCGCAGATCATTCTTAATGGCGAATTAGTTGAACCTCAAGAGGATGGCGCTGTAGATTTGGGTAATCTCGCCCTTGGTGATGATGTTTTGATTGAGCAGTCTGCTATTAGTACAGCTGAACGTTTAATACACAACGTGTCAGCAATACACGAGGTGGATGGTGTACTCTACTTTGTTGGAAGTGACTACCACATCTACGCTTTATCACAAAGTGGATTACGAGATACGGGAATTGTCTCTAAATCCACTATTTTTGCTAATTGCTTAACATACTGGGTTAATGATGATCGATTATATATTCTCTCGACATATAATGAGGTGTCGATATATGATATAACCTCCGAAGGTGAAGTTTTTGTGACATCGGTCTCGCTTACTGCAACCACATATTCATATTTCCTTTTGCTAGATTGTAGCGATGGTGTTTACATAAATCCAGGAAGCAGCTTGTCTTATATTTATAAGCTTCGCTACGACACCAATGAGCTTGAGACGGTTGATGTTAATTTGAGTAATATAAATTTTAGAATTGGAAGTCCAGAGGTTCTGAACTATACCTATTCGGGGTTATGGTGCTACAACAAAACAACAGATACCTTTTCTGGATACAATGCCGATAATGTATACATATCAGGGTTGCTATCTCTTTCGTATGTGAATTATATAGTTGCTTCAGTTGTTGGTGGAGCAATACGCCTATACGAATATGACTCTGTTGTTGGATCGGATGGGTTGATAACTTTGGGTAGTAATTATTATTCATCTCTAGGTGTAACATTGTCGGATATTGTATATATGCGTACTATTAAAACCTCAAATTCACTTCTGTTATTTACAGGAGCTACAGCCGTTAAGTTGTTTGAGTATGATGCAGCGAATGGAGTCTCTGTTGCCCCGAGTGAGTATAGTGATTATTTGGATTTCACGAACTATCGAGTAACGCGAATGAATAGTTTATTTAGTATAGTGTCCAAATGATGTTAAACAATAACTCGTCGACGACACTTATGGTGCAGGGTTCTGCGGCGAGTGTGTTGGCGCCGTTTGTATATGATTCCATAAGTGTGGCAATACCGTTTTTTGTGGTAGCATTACTACTCATTATCCTTGACCTATGGCTCGGTATTGGGGCGGCTATTGTGCGTCATGAGCAGATACTATTTACGGTTGCTGTTCGCAAAACCCTCTCGAAGGTGTGCGAATACATATGTTGGGTGATGCTCGCGGCGACCATCTCGATAGCTTTTGCATGCGATTACGTTCGTTACTCGATCATGGCGTTTGTCCTGATATTGGAGAGCGTGTCGTTGCTTCGTAACCTCAAGACCGTTCGACGCATGCAGATCAAAGCGCCACTACTAGCGCTGCTCTATTGGGGTGTAAATAGTGATTTCTATGAATTAATTAAAGATGATTAAGATGACAAGAGAAGAGATTATCGAAGAGTTGTCTCGCTACTTCTCGGTTGAGGAGCTAGTCTGCAAGCACACCTTGCAGAGACATGGCGAGCGGGCGTGGCAATTTTTGAGTAGCTCCTATTTGGAGACTCTACTCATTGTGAGGCGTGATATTTTGGGTGTCCCAATGACTTGTAACCACTCTCAAGCTACTCAGCGAGGGTT
>JBCQVD010000108.1:0-6222 GCA_047173405.1 Rikenellaceae bacterium | reverse complement strand
AGTTATATGATACTCGAGGAGCTGCACCACAACCCTAAGGTGGGCGCTGTGGCACCTAAGCTACGCTCACTATGCGAACCTACGAAGTTCGAATACGCAGGGGCAGCAGGTGGGTATATTGATGCTCTAGGCTACCCCTTCTGTCGTGGTCGCATCATGCAGCATACCGAAGAGGACAAAGGGCAGTACGACGATAAGAGAGATCTATTCTGGGTTAGTGGCGCCGCCTTTGGTTGTCGCGCAGAGCTATTCCACACGCTCGGAGGCTTCGACACGGATATGTTTGCCCACATGGAAGAGATTGACCTCTGCTGGCGCATGCAGCTGCGAGGCTTTAGTGTACGCTATATTCCAACAAGCACCGTCTACCACCTTGGCGGAGGGACACTTCAAAAGAGTTCACCGCAGAAGATATACCTCAACCACCGCAATAACCTCGTAATGCTATTCAAGTGTGCACCCACAGCGATGCGCATTACGGTTGCTTTGGTACGCCCGCCACTAGATATGGCAGCGGCACTAAGCTACCTTCTAAAAGGGGACTTTAAAGGCGCCTATGCCGTGCTCAGAGCCTACGCTATATTTATTAAGTGGCATCCTCGACTTCTTGCAAAACGTCGCGAAGTAAGAGACCATCACACCGCAGAATCTCAATATATCTATCGCGGATCAATTATCATGAGGTATCTTTTCAGATCACGAAATTTCGATAATCTTATGTAGCCTTGCGCTTGCGAGAAAATCGCTCAGAGGGCGTTGGTTCATAAGAACCAAAATTTTACGTTGATTTGTATTGCTTCCGACTGTCCTGCGCGGACAGCGGCGGGGCAGTAAGAAACGGGGTAAGAAGCTGTCCGCGCAGGGCAGTCCACGGTTTTTATCGGACACCAACTAACAACTATCTCTTCGTGCGATACGAACAGCTATACTTACCTTTCGTTAGGTTTGTAAGTTTGTTTTTGATGAGGTTGCGTTTAAGGGGCGATAGGTGGTCTGTAAATACATCGCCTACGATGTGGTCATACTCGTGTTGTATAACGCGCGCTGGAAGCCCTGTGAACTCCTCATCATGCTCCACGAAGTTCTCGTCTTGATACTTCACGCGTATCGCCACAGGGCGACGCACCTTCTCGTGCAGCCCTGGAAGCGATAGGCACCCCTCCTCAAAGAGGCTTGTTTCCTCGCTCTCCTCATAGATCTCGGCGTTGATAAAGATCCTCTTATAGTCGGCTAACTCGGGATGATCCTCACCCCAAGGTGTACAGTCGACAATAAAGAGATTGATATTTTTACCTATCTGTGGCGCTGCGAGACCGACACCCTGACACACGTCGAGCGTAGCGAACATATCGTCTATAAGCTTGGGTAGTTCAGGATATGTAGAGTCTATATCCTCCGACTCATTTCTTAGAACTGGCGAGCCATATATTACTATTGGGTATACCATTTTCTTAAAAACAGTTAAAAATTATTAATTATTTGCTCTCAAGGCGAGGCTCTCCATATATCCTTGGAGGATAATTGTTGCGGAGATCTTATCTACGAGCGCTTTGTTGCGGCGAGCCATGCGCCCTATGCCGCTCTCCAGCATTGTGCGGTGAGCGAGTACCGAGGTGAAACGCTCATCGTAGAGGGTAACCTCAATTAAGGGGTGTGCTTTTTTAAGACGCGCGACAAGTGGTTCTATGTATTTCCATGTCTGAGAGGGTTCACCGCTCATCTGGGATGGTTTACCAACCACTATTGTCGAGACATCATTCTTCTCACAATACTCCTTAATCCACTTTTCAAGCCCTTTGGTATCTACCGTCTCCAGCCCCCCAGCTATGAGTTGCAGGGGATCGCTAACAGCGATCCCCGTACGTTTAACTCCATAGTCTATGGCTAAAATACGCCCCACCTTATGCTCCCCTCTACTTGATCTTTGCAAAGAGATCACGCATAGATGTTGCTGCACCAATAATTTTATATAGGTCCGAAATAGCAACACGCTCCTGAGCCATTGTATCGCGGTGACGTAGTGTCACTGTTCCATCCTCCTTAGATTGGTGGTCTACGGTGATACAGAAAGGTGTACCCACAGCATCTTGACGACGGTAGCGCTTACCGATTGAATCCTTTTCATCGTAAGCTGCCACGAAATCAAACTTCAAAGAGTCGATAATCTCGCGCGCTAGCTCTGGAAGACCATCCTTCTTAACTAGAGGCATCACAGCTACCTTGGTAGGTGCTAGAGACGCTGGTAGTGCAAGAACTACACGAGTCTCGCCATTTTCGAGGGTCTCCTCCTTGTATGATGCCGACATAACCTGCAAGAACATACGGTCAACACCGATAGAGGTCTCGACAACATAAGGCACATAGCTCTCGTTAGTCTCGGGATCGTAGTATTGAATCTTCTTACCTGAGAACTTCTGGTGGTTACCCAAATCGAAGTCGGTACGAGAGTGGATACCCTCAACCTCCTTGAATCCAAATGGGAAATTAAATTCGATATCTGCCGCTGCGTTGGCGTAGTGAGCTAGCTTCTCGTGGTCGTGGAAACGGTAGTTGCCATCACCAAAACCTAGTGCACGGTGCCACGACATACGTGTCTCCTTCCACTGGTTCCACCACTTCATCTCCTCACCTGGGCGCACGAAGAACTGCATCTCCATCTGCTCAAACTCGCGCATGCGGAAGATAAACTGGCGCGCCACGATCTCGTTACGGAACGCCTTACCGATCTGTGCAATACCGAAAGGTAGCTTCATGCGACCTGTCTTTTGTACATTGAGGAAGTTCACGAAGATACCTTGCGCAGTCTCTGGACGTAGGTAGATAGTGTTGGCACCCTCCGATGTTGAACCCATCTGAGTTGAGAACATCAAGTTAAATTGACGAACATCCGTCCAGTTACGTGTACCCGAGATAGGACATACAACCTCGCAGTCGATGATGATATCACGAAGTTCATCGAGGTTAGAGTCATTGAGAGCATCAGCAAAACGCTTATGCATAGCATCACGCTTTTGAGCTATTTCGAGTACGCGGGGCGAAGTCTCACGGAACTGAGCCTCATCGAAACTCTCCTTGAAGCGCTTGCGAGCCTTCTCAACCTCCTTTTGGATCTTATCATCTTGCTTCGCCAACCAATCCTCGATAAGAACATCGGCACGATAGCGTTTCTTAGAGTCTTTATTGTCGATTAGTGGATCGTTAAAAGCACCTACGTGACCCGATGCCTCCCATGTGCGAGGGTGCATAAAGATCGCAGCGTCAATACCCACGATATTCTCGTGAAGCTTAACCATTGAGTCCCACCAGTACTTCTTGATGTTGTTCTTAAGCTCAACACCATTCTGCCCATAATCATATACAGCACCTAGACCATCATATATCTCGCTCGATGGAAAGACAAAACCATACTCCTTACAGTGAGCGATCAACTTCTTAAATAACTCCTCTTGTGTCATATTCTATATCTATTTTTTATTTTTATTTGCTGAATTTTGTTGCTGTGCCATAAGCTCCTCGTAACGTTGTTGGAACTTTGACTTTTTGCCTCCTCCATTTTGGCGCTTAGCCGCATTAGCACGCATTATAGCGTGGATCTTATCATCATCCACCAAGCGACGAATAATCAATGTCTGGAAGATAGTGAATAGGTTAGATAAGAAGTAGTAGTAACAAAGACCACTAGAGTAGCTATTGAACCACAACAACATCATTATAGGCATCATGTAGACCATCATGATCTTCATACCTGGCATCTGAGTCTGTGTAGACGAGGTCTGCTGGTAGTTAATAAGTGAGTAGAAGAACAGTACCACCGCCATAAGTAGAGCAAAGAGGCTCACATGGTCGCCGTAGAATGGGATTTCGAAGGGTAGATTCAACACGCTATCATACGATGATAGGTCGTTTGCCCACAAGAACTTCTGGTCACGTAGCTCGATCGAAGCGGGAAAGAAACGGAACATCGCGATAATGATCGGCATCTGTATAAGCATCGGAATACAACCTCCCATAGGGTTGATACCCGCCTTCTTATAGAGTTCCATTGTCGCCTGTTGCTTCTTCATGGCGTCCTCCTTCTTAGGGTATTTATTACCTATCTCGTCGACCTCGGGCTTAATAATACGCATCTTAGCCATTGAGACATAGCTGCTGTATGTCAAAGGCGAGATAATCAACTTAACAAGGAAGGCAAGGATAAAGATAATAACACCAAAGTTCTTGATGTGGTGGTGTAGGAAATCAAACAACGGAATCACAAACCACTTATTAACCCATCCAAAGATACCCCATCCTAGTGGTACCAACTCATCCAAACGAAGATCACCCATACCCAAATCATTAAGCTCTGTGAGGACATTATAGTCATTAGGTCCCAAGTAGAGAGCCATATCTAGCTCGGTTGTGGTGGGTGTAAATGGGATAGATAGCTGCGCTGCAAAACTCTTGATAAAGCCAGAGTGTGGCTCCGCGGTATCAAAACTGAGCTTCGCATCACTCATGCAAGAGGGTACGATAAGAGCCGAAGTGAAGAACTGCTGCTTGAAAGCAACCCAGTTGATCTTTCCATTTACGTCATCGCTAGCGTCCTTATTGCTTACACCCAAATCCTTTATACCCGACTCATCTTCAAGGTGGTAGCTGATTGTGGTGTATGTGTTCTCATTGGTGAAACCTCGCTCGTTCTGGTATGACCTATTCTGCCAATCCACAAGTAGCGAGTTCTGATTTGCCATGATGCCCGACATATTGTTGAACTTAACATCAAAGTCAACAAGATAGTCACGACCTACGTCCGATGTGTTGTATAGTGTATATATATACTCTAGGTTCGCTCCACCTCCAAAATCGAGTGTAAAGCTCTGCTGCTTACCGCCCTCGACAATACGCACAGCGCTGGGTGTAAAGGTGTAATCAGAGGTATTAACGCGCACATTATTAAATCCGTTGACGATAAAGAACGACAGATCCATCTTGGCTGTTGATGGGTCAAACAACTCTACCAACTGCGAGCGCTCACCCTCGGGTGCATACTTAGTGTACTTCTTAAGTTTCACATCTTTGAGCTGTGCTCCACGCGTTGTGAAGGTGACGCTCAAAACATCATTCTCAAGGGTTAGAGTCTTAGCCTCTGCCAACTTAGCATCCGCCAAAGCCTCGCCCAACATAGCTACACTCTGTGCTTTTTGGTTAGCTATAACTGTTGAATCACCTTGATTTATAGCCTCCGCAACACGCTGTGTCTCAACTCTTTGCTTTACATCCTCAGCCTCTCTAATCGCCACACGCTCCTCATACGCCGCTAGCTCCGCCTCGTAACGCTGAGTCTCCTTGTGGTTAAAGAAGACATATCCTAAAAAGAGAAGTCCAATAAGCGCAATCGAACCAATAGTTTTCTTATCCATTATAAATAATTTACAATTCTAAATAAATATTTTCCTACTCACTAAGAGCAACCTTAGAGTCTGTGTATGTTAACGCCGCAGCAACAAAAGCTACAAAGAGAGGGTGTGGATTAAGCACCGTACTCTTGTACTCTGGGTGATACTGCGTACCTACAAACCATGGGTGGTCCTTAACCTCGACAACCTCGACAAGACCTGTGTCGGGATTAACACCCGCTGCGATCATGCCATTAGCCTCATAATCTGCAAGGTAGTTGTTATTGAACTCGTAACGGTGGCGGTGACGCTCCGTAATTGTTGTTGTACCGTAGGCCGCCGCGATATTAGATCCCTCCTTAAGAGAACATTGGTATCCACCAAGGCGCATTGTTCCGCCCTTAGCGGTGATGCCCTTCTGCTCCTCCATGATGTCGATCACTGGGTGCGGAGTTATAGGATCCATTTCGCTAGAGTGTGCGTCCGAGATACCTATCACGTTACGCGCAAACTCAATCACCGCACACTGCATACCCAAACAGATACCAAGGAATGGGATCTTATTCTCGCGTGCGTACTGCACAGCCATAATCTTACCCTCCATACCTCGAATACCAAAACCTGGGGCTACAAGGATCGCCGCTTTATCGCCTAGCTTCTCGTCGATATTCTCGCTGGTGAGTCTCTCCGAATTGATATACGTAAGTTTAACCTTGCAGTAGTTCGTAGCTCCCGCGTGTATAAACGACTCTGAGATAGACTTATAGGCGTCTGGAAGCTCTGTATATTTACCAACCAGAGCGATCTCAATCTCGCGTGTACTGAATGTCGGGAAAGTTGGCTC
>JBCQVD010000107.1:0-6292 GCA_047173405.1 Rikenellaceae bacterium | reverse complement strand
TTATCGGCTTTTTAAAGCCGATGTATATTCGATAAACCCCTCTTGCATCTCCCCAAACCGTTTGGGGAGACTTACTTTTAGAGGTGTTTTGGATAAGAAATTCTTATCCAAAACTCACGTTCATAATTATTTACTTTTTAATAATTTTCTTCAACACTCTTAGCGACGCTCTCCATCAACCACCCTGGCGTTGAGGTTGCGCCACAGATACCCACTGAGCCAACACCCTCCATCCACGCAGGGTCGATCTCGCTTGCGTCCTCGATAAGGTACGACGCCTCATTAGCGCCACGACAGAGTTCGTACAACACCTTGCCATTGCTCGACTTCTTACCGCTCACAAAGAGTATAAGGTCGAACCTCTTGACAAACGCCACAAGGTGCTCTTCGCGCGAAGAGACCCTACGACAGATCGTGTCACGAAGCTTCACGGTGTTCTTGGCACGCCCCTTTATAACCTCCGAAAGGTGCCCAAAGAGGTTGATGCTCTGTGTCGTCTGCGACAAGAAATAGATCGGTCGCTCGAAATCTATACTCTCTAAATCACCCTCATTCTCGACAACTATAACCCTATCATTAACCTGCCCCGTAAGACCGACAACTTCGGCATGACCGCGCTTACCCAGAAGCACCACCTGCCCACCGACGCTCTGCATCTCGGCATAGACATCCTTGACCCTCTCCTGCAACTTGGCGACAACGGGGCATGTAGCATCAATTACCTCCAGCCCTAGCTCCGCAGCTTTCGCATAGGTCGAGGGAGGCTCACCGTGGGCACGTATAAGCACCGCCTCGCCGTTTGCTATCTGCATCTGTTCGTAGTCAATACTGCGAAGCCCAATGCTCTCCAGCCGCTGCATCTCGACCCTATTGTGGACAATATCGCCCAGAGAGAAGACTACACCTCGCTCCTTGAGTGTCGCCTCCGCAACATCTATCGCCCTCACAACACCAAAGCAGAAGCCCGAATGTGGATCAATTTCTACTATCATATACGTTTAGTAAACAACTCCTCGAACCACTCCAACTGCTGCTCAACACTCATCGCTCCATTATCAAGAACAACGGCGTCAGGCGCCTGAACAAGAGGCGATATACTACGCTCCATATCGTTTTTGTCGCGATTCTCAATGCTCTTAAGTATCGACTCGTAGCTGGCTTCGTTCTGCCCACCTTTGAGTTCATCGTAACGACGACGTGCTCGTATCGAGGCGTCGGTTGTCATAAATATCTTGATCTGCGCTTCGGGGAATACCACCGAGCCGATATCTCGTCCATCCATCACCACACCTCCGCGGTGCCCTATCTCTTGCTGTTGGGCGACCAATTTCGTGCGCACTTCTCCAATGGAGCTAATCTCGCTTACCACACCATTGACAGCAGCGCTACGCAGAAGGTCATTGTCGATATATTCACCCCCGAGGTATAGGTCGCTAGCCTCTTTTTGTTGGTTGTACTTAAAGCTTATCTCAACGCTTGGGAGCAGCTCCACCATACGCGCCCTATCAACTACCCCATCCTTAATGGCTCCGCGACGGTAGCCCGCAAGAGCGATTGCTCGGTACATCGAACCCGTGTCGATAAAGATGTAACCTAGCCTCTTGGCGATAGCCTTAGCAAAGGTGCTCTTTCCGCACGACGAGAAGCCATCAATGGCGATAATTATTTTCTGGTTAGTATTCTGCATAGTCGGGGCTTAGGATATAAAGATTGATAAAACGGTCGAGACACCCAGCAGGGAGATAAGACCTCCCGCTACTCTATTGACGGTGAGCATGTGTCGAGGCTTAAACCGCGAACGCAGAAGGCTAATAACCCCCGTAAAGAGTGTCCACCAGAGCATCGCACCACCATAGAAACCTGCGATAACGACCACACCACCAAAGAGGTTAGATAGGTCGATGCCATCGGTGGAGGATATATTAAACATAGCGAAGAAGGCGAGAATGTAGGGTATTACAATCAGAAAGTTAGCCAGCGTAATTCCAAATATCGAGGCGAAATCTTGCCACGAAGAGCTTTTACCCACTCTATTTTTACGGATCTGCGTCACTGGGTTCTGTGCAAAGATATAGATACCGACACCCACAATTAAAAGACCACCGATAACACGTAGTTGATAGTCGTACATCTCGATGTAGCGTTGCAGGACAGCATAAAAAAAGTAGGCGACAATAGCCATTAAAGCGTCCGCCGTAGCCACACCAACACCAGACATAAAACCTGCACGACGGCTCTTGCTGAGGGTGCGTTGGATACACAACACAGCCACAGGACCCACCGTAATGGAGGCTGCGACACCCACCATCACCGAGCGAGAGATAATATCAACGAGTTCATAAAGCGAGGTACTCATCTCATAAAGTAATTTTCGTTGGCAACAAAGATACAAAATAATTGGGAGTAATCATCAAAAAATATATATTTGTGATATGAATGCGATTTTTAAAGATAACATTATGTATATACCCTCGGTGGGAGAGCATCGCGCCACGCTTTTAGAGCGCGAGCTAGGGATCTCAACTCTGGGGGATATGTTATGGCATATACCTTTTCGATATATCGACCGCACACGCACCTACTCAATTTCGGAGATTCGACGCAGCGGCGAGGAGCTTCGCGAGATAGAGCTTCGTGGGCGTGTGGTGGGGGTCAGCTACACAGGCGAGGGGCGCAAGCGTCGCTTCACCGCCCACGTAAGCGATGGACAATCCACAATAGAGCTGATATGGTTTGGAGGTATCAAGTGGATAGAGAAACGCATAGAGGTGGGTCGAGAGTATCTTATCTTTGGACGCCCTACTATCTTCAACTCCTCCATCTCGATCGTCCACCCCGAGCTAGAGACAATGGAACAGGCGTTATCTCGCAAGCGAGAGAGCGGCATGCAGGGGGTCTACCCCTCCACCGAGAAGCTATCGAAAAACCTAGGTATCAAAGGTCTCTACAATATAATGTGTGCGACATGGGCACGCGTAGCGCCCCACATCGAGGAGACTCTGCCCGAGTGGATAACCTCTCGCTACAACATGCTCTCGCTCAAAGAGGCTCTCTACAATATCCACTTCCCGCAGAGCACGGAGCTACTAGAGCGCGGGCGCTTCAGGCTTAAGTTCGAAGAGCTACTAGCACTTCAACTTATTGTCCTCTCGCAGAGAAGCGAACGCCGCAGGGTGAGTAATGGATTTATGATGCCCCGCGTGGGGGATAACTTCAACCGTTTTTATAGCGAACTGCTCCCCTTCCCTCTCACAGGGGCACAGAAGAGGGTTGTCAAGGAGATCCACTCCGACACAACGTCGGGCTTTCAGATGAACCGCCTGCTGCAAGGCGATGTGGGTAGCGGCAAGACCGTAGTGGCTCTCGCCTCGATGCTGCTCGCCGTAGATAATGGGTTTCAGACAGCTCTAATGGCGCCCACCGAGATCCTTGCTCGCCAACACGCAGCCTCGATTCAACGCATGTGTGAGGGGCTAGGCGTTCGCATAGGCATACTCACGGGATCCTCTAAGGTGCGCGAGCGCAGGGAGACCTTAGAGGGGGCCGTGTCGGGTGAAATAGATATACTCATAGGCACTCACGCGCTACTCGAAGATAGGGTGCAGTTCAAGAACCTAGGCTTTGTGGTGATCGACGAACAGCACCGCTTTGGTGTGCTTCAACGCGCGCGCTTGTGGAGCAAGAACTCTCAACCACCTCACGTCTTGGTGATGACCGCCACACCCATACCGCGAACCCTCGCAATGACGCTATATGGCGATTTAGACCTCTCCATTATCGACGAGCTACCCCCTGGGCGCAAACCTATTAAGACCGTGCACTACACCGATGCTGCGCGACTGCGACTCTTTGGCTTTATTCGCGAAGAGATAGCGCGCGGGCGACAGATATATATTGTATATCCGCTTATCGAAGGCTCCGAGAGCATGGACTACAAAGACCTCCACGATGGTTATGAGTCGATCTCGCGGGACTTCCCGCTGCCTCAATACCACGCTACGATATGTCACGGCAAGATGAAAGCTGCCGACAAGGAGGAGTCGATGCGCCAATTCAAAGAGGGTGAGGCTCAGATTATGGTCGCTACATCTGTAATTGAGGTGGGTGTCGATGTGCCCAACGCCTCGGTGATGGTCATCGAGTCTGCCGAGAGGTTCGGACTCTCGCAGCTACACCAGCTGCGTGGACGTGTTGGTCGAGGTTGCGAGCAGTCGTACTGTATACTTATGAGCGGGGAGAAGATCTCGCGCGAGAGCCGCCTACGTCTTGAGGCTATGTGCGAGACCAACGACGGCTTTAGACTCTCGGAGCTAGATCTAAAGCTACGAGGCGCGGGCGATATCGCAGGTACGCAGCAGAGTGGCGAAGCGCTCAACCTTCGCGTTGCCTCACCCTCGACAGACCAGAGCATCCTTATCCTCGCACGCGATATTGCCGAGCAACTGCTCGATGTTGACCCACTTCTCGAGGCTCCCCAAAATAGGCTTCTCAAGAGGCTCAAGGAGCAATACTCATCAAAAAAAGAGGCTGATTTATCCATGATATCATAAATTTAGTCTTCATCTTTTAAAAGTTAAGAAAAATATGGTATATTTGTCACTATAAACCTTAAAATAGAGTTAAAATGGCTAATTATAACGACGAGCAAGAGCTTTCTCACCTCCCCAATATGCAGAACTTCGACCCTTCCGAGTTTGAAGAGGGTGGAGACTATAACAATCAAGATCCTAAGGAAGATGGCTCTAAAAGCTCAATCCGCGGATATCGAATTGTCGTAACTATACTGATAGTTATCCTCACCGCGCTATCGGCTCTATACTACAATATCCACCGCCAACAGATGAACGACTACGATCTGCTGACCGTTGATCGCGACTCTTTGCAGAGTAACCTCAGCGATATCATCGTAGAGTTTGATGAGCTACAAATCAACAACGACAGCCTCAAATTAAGCATGGAGATTGAGCGCCACCGCGCCGACTCGATCATCACCCAACTAAAACGCGAACGATCGTTTAACTACACTAAACTCAAGCAGTACGCAAAAGAGGTGGGTACACTTCGCACCATTATGCGTGGTTACCTCCAACAGATAGACTCACTCAACTCGCTCAATAAGAAGCTCATAGACGAGAATGTCACCTACCGCAAGAAGATATCTTCCGTAGAGCTTCGCGCTGAAGCTGCCGAGGAGCGTGCACAAGAGCTACGCAACAAGGTGACACAAGGTGCCATCCTCAGAGCGCGCGACATAAGCATCGTAGCTCTGAACAAACGTGACCGCGAGGTGTCACGCATGAAGAGCGCCGAGCGCATACGCTTCGACTTCACGCTGGCTGCCAATGAGCTTACAACACCTGGCAACAAGACTATATATGTTAGAGTCACTGCCCCCGACGGTTATATCCTAACAACCAACGACGTTCCAACATTTGTCTTTGAAGACCAAGAGATCAACTACACAGCATCGCGCGATGTAGAGTACCAGAACCAAGACCTCAACGTGAGTATCTTCTACGCTGGTTCAGGCTTCACCGCAGGAGCATACAAGGTTGAACTATACGCCGAGGGACGCCTTATTGGTGGCCGCGAGATGATTTTGAAATAGAGATACATACAACTGCCCTGCGTGGGTGGCTCTTACCGAGGACTGCCTCCGGCGGGCGGGGTGCTCCCCGCGGAGCCTTTCTTTTGTAGCGGTCTTCGGATTATAACTGATGTTATAATATTTCAAAGGGATAGTTGATTATTTCAAATAAATTTGAGTAACCAACTATCCCTCTGAAATTCATCAAACACTTTTGTGTTTGAACCGAAAACCGTTTAATGTTTAGTGTTAAGCGTTAAGAAACTAATCGTTAAACACTTAACATTAAACGCTCAACACTAAACGCTGCCATTTCATCTGTTAATAGCAAACTTTAGTTTGCGTCACTTGGTTGTGGGGATAAGTTTGAAAGCTCGCTTTTAGAACTTATCACGACAATCAAGAGGGCTTTAACAAAGACTACTTAACAGATGCAATATAAAGAATAGCTCTGCAGGGAGCACCCTGCCGCTGCCCGCGTAGGGCAGTAAGAAACGGGGTAAGAAGCTGTCCGCGCAGAGCAGTAAGAGACATTAACCAACCTAAAACAACCTAAAATAGACCAACCATGAGACCTTTACTTGCGATAGTGGCGGCGCTGCTTCCAACCTTTGCATGGGCACAAATAGCCCTGATTGGGGATAACACACCCCACAAAAATGTCAATGATGGCGACTTTAGCGCCAACCCTCGAGCACCTTGCCC
>JBCQVD010000010.1:0-32293 GCA_047173405.1 Rikenellaceae bacterium | reverse complement strand
TAGAGTGTCACCACACAACAGGCCCATACGATCTGCTTGTAAAGATATACGCTCGCAACAACAGCCACTTACACAACATCATACAAGACAGTATCCAACCGCTTGGACTCAGCAGGTGCGAATCCGTAATATCTTATAAGGAGTCTTTCCGTCGCCAACTATCTATCGGCGGAGTCTACGAACAAGAGCAGCGCCCAATTCTCGCCGAGGATATATAACCTAGGTTTTTACTATATATACCTATATATTAATAGACGAAGCCCCATGCTCTGGGGCTTCTTTTTTTTCGATTAAATCCAAGAAGTGTCCTGCGCGGACAGCGGCAGGGTGCTCCCTGCAGAGCTAAACCTTTGTAGCAGTTTTCGGATTATAACTAAAGTTGTAGTAAGTGTTTAACGTTAAATGTTAAGTGTTTATAGTTAAATGTTGAGGAACTAAACGCTAAACACTTAACATTAAACACTTAACATTAAACACTTCGCTTGTTGGAGCAAACGGATGTTTGCGTTAATGAGATTATAGGAAATAGGGACAAAGCTCGCTTTAGGTTTCTATTTCCTATAATCACAATAAATCAAGAATTGATTTACTAACAAGCGCAAATAAAAGTTTAGCTCCGCGGGGAGCACCCCGCCCGTCGGAGACAGTCCTCTGAAATACAAGCCAATATAACTACCCTGCGCGGGCGGCGGCGGGGTACTCCAATGGGTGCTCCCCACGGAGCTATGATTTAAAACAGTTCGCCCGCAGCTGAGTAGGAGTAACCAAGATGTCTGTACGCTAGCTCTGTCGCCTCTCTTCCGCGAGGTGTGCGCTTCAGAAAGCCCTCCTTAATAAGAAACGGCTCATACACCTCTTCGATGGTACCTGAGTCCTCACCCACAGCTGTTGAGATCGTACCAAGCCCGACAGGTCCCCCTTTAAACTTCTCGATTATCACACGAAGCAGTTTATTATCCATCTGATCCAACCCGCGCGAATCAATATTAAGAGCCGAGAGCGCATAGCGCGTAATATCGAGATCTATATACCCCTCGCCTTTGACCATCGCAAAGTCGCGCACTCGACGAAGCAGCGCATTGGCAATACGTGGCGTACCGCGCGAGCGCAGCGCAACCTCCAAAGCGGCATCATCTTCGATAGAGATACCCAGAATCTGAGACGAGCGAGCAACAATACCGCACAACGTCTTGGCGTCGTAATACTCGAGGTGGCACTGTATTCCAAAACGAGCACGCAGAGGTGAGGTAAGGAGTCCGCTTCGAGTGGTAGCTCCCACCAAAGTAAATGGAGGCAGCTCAATTTGAATTGAGCGAGCCGAAGGTCCTTTATCGAGGACGATATCTATCTTATAATCCTCCATTGCTGAGTATAGGTACTCCTCAACAATAGGGCTGAGACGGTGAATCTCGTCTATGAATAACAACTCACCCTCACCAAGTGATGTTAAGAGACCCGCCAAATCACCAGGCTTATCGAGCACGGGACCCGAGGTGATCTTAATCTGAGCGCCCATCTCGTGAGCTATAATCCCAGCAAGTGTGGTCTTACCAAGTCCTGGAGGTCCATGAAGTAGAACATGGTCAAGCGAATCACCCCTCATAAGGGCAGCTTTAATAAAGATCTTTAGATTATCGACTATCTTATCCTGACCAGCAAATGCGCCAAGCTCTTGGGGACGAATCGTATTCTCGAAATCGAGATCGCTTTGTGTATTACGAAGTAGTGACATAGCACAAAGTTATATATTTTTGCTTTAACTAAAAAATTAATTCTAACTTTGTAAAAAAAAGATCAACAATGAAGAGTCTTTATATCTGGCTACTTATCACACCTATTGCCATAATAGCTACAATAGTAATTATACTCCTTGCAACTGAGTGGCATCCCGAACCACAAGAGACAATATCACACATACCATACTCTCAAACCACACCTCTACCCGACTCTCTTACTGTGGTCTCGTGGAATATTGGCTACGCAGGACTGGGTGACGACATGGACTTCTTCTACGAAGGAGGCGAGAAAACACGTACATCGCAACAACGCACAGAGCAGAACCTCGACGAGATTATATCATGGCTCAAGAGTGTCGATGGCACCGACTTCATACTTCTTCAAGAGGTCGACCGCAACTCCAAACGAAGCTACTATATAGATCAATACCTGCGTATTACGGAGGCTCTACCCCACTATTACGCGGCATGGGCGTATAACTACATAAGCCCCTACGTCCCCATCCCCATAAGAGACCCTATGGGACGTGTTGAGGCTGGGATAATGACCCTTTCGAAGTACCCCATTGCTCGCTCCATACGCTACCAATACCCATCCATTAAAGCTCTTCCCACGCGGCTCTTCGACCTGAAACGCTGCATGTTGACTTGCCAAATTCAACTCCCCAACGGGCAGATACTAAGTATCAATAATACGCATAACTCGGCATTCAATACAGCCGAAAGCCGAAGCAATGAGATAACACACATATACGAAATTCTATCTTCACAAAAACTATCCATTACCTCTGGCGACTGGAACGCAACACCACCTAAATACACACCGTCACCTGAGGCTCTAAACGACCCCTATTTTCAGCCGATTCCGCTTGACCACAGCGATATCCCCCCACACCACACCGTGGCATACGACCCTAAGACTCCATCTATGAGATACTTAGACAAAGCATACGATCCACATACATCTACACACTGTATTGTCGACTTTGCGGTGGTCAATAACTACTTCCAAATCACGGATTATGAGACCATTAATCTATATTTTAAGAACTCCGACCACAACCCATCACGGCTAATAGTAAAAAAAGAGCAATAAAGAATAAAAATAGTTCATATATACATTTGATAATTCTATTATTTGTTGTAACTTTGCACTCGATATCAAAGCTAAAAAAAATTATATAAGGCTTTATTAAAGAAATAAAACATATTTTAATACACTAGTTATTAAAATTTTACGTTTGCTACGAAGAGACTGTTTGAAGCAACGGCATAGACAAGAGTGATCCCGGAAGGAATCGAACCTTCATCGTAAGAACCGGAATCTTATATTCTATCCATTGAACTACGGGACCATTGTGGCACAAAGGTGCAAAAAATTTAGATTATACGCAAATGACAAAGCAAAAGTTGACTTCCTGGGAAAGATTAGAGAGCGTGATTAAGTGGGCAAATATGTCTACCAACTTCTTTGCTCGACACATAGGACTACTCCGCGGTGAGAACCTATACCAAATTAAAAGAGGTAACAACGGTATCTCTCGCAACTTGGCGGAGATGATTGTTACCGCATTTCCAGAGATCAACCTTCTATGGATCCTTACTGGAGAGGGACAGATGTTCTCTACTCCAGAGCTAAAAGGTGGAGATATCAAATACTTCGATCTTGATATTGAAGCTAACATCCGCAATATCGAAAACCTTGAGCCTCAAGGTGTGATGGTTATGCCCACACAAGTGGATGGTGACTTTGCGATGCTCTACTCTGGGCGTGCCATGGGTAACATAATACCACCTAATTCGATCGTTATACTCAAAAAGATCATCCCTCAAGCAATTATTCCTGGCGATGAGTGTGTGATTATAACTAAAAATGTTGTAACTTTGCGTATTGTTCGCTTCGAGGCGACATCTCCTGATAGCAATATAGCGTATGGTGATGTCCTTCGACTAGCGTCGGCTAACAGCGAGGCTTTTGATGATATACGCCTCAATCGTTCGGAGATTGAGGTGGTCTATAAAGTTACAGCTAAGCTACTTATAAATTAACTTGGGGATAGTTTAGAACGCGTTTGTTCTCTCTTTCCTTATAAACTTTAAATTCTATGTTTTCGGGAATAGTAGAGAGAATGGCGCGTGTGGCTAAAATTGAGTGTGAGCAACAAAACAAACACTTCACACTCACCTCAGAGATATGCTCTGAACTAAAGATAGACCAGAGTATTGCCCACAATGGCGTATGTCTAACAGTGGTCAATATCGAGGATGACCAGTATACCGTCACGGCGATGAAGGAGACTCTCGATAAGAGTAACCTTGGGTTGCTTAAGGTTGGCGACTTGGTAAATCTTGAGAGAGCAATGCGTCCAGAGGCACTTCTTGATGGTCACATTGTGCAGGGTCACGTCGACCAATACGCTACGTGTGTTGCCAAAGAGGATGCCGAAGGTAGCTGGAACTTCACATTCAAATACACCCCACTCACAGCAGGCAACTGCACGGTAGAGAAGGGTTCGGTGACTGTAAACGGCGTTAGCCTCACCGTGTGCGACTCTAAAGAGGATAGCTTCAGGGTCTCAATAATCCCATATACGTATGAAAACACCAACTTCAAGAACATTGAGGTAGGCACGGTAGTAAATCTTGAGTTTGACATCATAGGCAAATATATAGCTCGCCTTATGGAGAACTATAAAAAGTAACCGCCATGCTACCATATCCTCTTTTTATTGAGTGGGAGTTCAACCCTATATTTATAAATCTAGGTGGTTTAGAGATTAGATATTACGGTATCATGTGGGCGTTAGCTATCTTTATTGGAGCTAAATTTTTCGATAACTTTTTCGCCCGCGAATCCCTCGACAAAAATCTCTCGGAATCTATCTTCTTATACGGCACCGCAGCAACTATCCTAGGCTCTCGAATTGGGCACTGCCTCTTCTACGAGCCAGAGTACTACCTACGCGCGCCATGGGAGATAATCACAGGCATCCGCAACGGAGGCATGGCGAGCCACGGTGCCGCCATAGGGCTACTAATAGGTCTTTGGTTATTCTCAAAACGCTACAAAATGAAGATGATCTGGTCACTCGACAGGGTGATGATACCCGTAGGCATTGGAGGGGCTATCGTTCGAATTGGCAACCTTTTAAACTCCGAGATCTTTGGCGAGGCAACAACGATGCCGTGGGGTTTTAAGTTCTTGAACTCTAGGCTATGGCACGAGGTATACGCCCCTGCGGCGGTACACCCAACTCAAATATACGAAGCTCTGTGTTACTTCACAACATTCGTAGTACTCATCATCCTATACTACCGCTTCGACATGGGACGCAGACGCCCAGGTGCGATGTTTGGCGCAGGTCTATTAGGTGTATTTTTAACTCGTTTCTTACTGGAGTTTATTAAAATTGAGCAGGCGTCATTCGAAAAAGGAATGATCCTAGATATGGGACAATGGTTAAGCGTGCCTTTCATTGCACTGGGCATATACATGATCGTCCGCGCTTACAAACACCCCGAACAGAAGGTAGTGAATAACAGAAAATAGATTATACCATGGAACTACAACCTAGCATGGTGAGTGAGGTGAATAAGATCATCTCTAACACACTCCTAATCAAGCGATCAATACAACTTCCAGAGATAGGCTCTCTATATGTTGAGAGACTACCAGCTCAACTAACCAAGGAGGGCAAGAGCATCCTCCCGACGAGGTATATCGTTCGCTTCACCCGCGAGAGAGCCATCGGAGATTCTATCGCGAGTGAGATCGCTCGCATTGGTGGGTGTAGTGAGGAGGTTGCAGAGACTATATATAGCCGTTGGCGAGAGAGTGTTGAGGAGAGCGGAGATATCGTAATTGAGGGTATCGGCACCATTAAGCAAGGGGATAATTTCACGTATGACAAGAAGATAAACGATAGACTAAACCCGACAAAACCGCGCTCACTGAGTATCAAACGCCAACGTCGCAGCACTTGGATATGGATTGCAGCATCTGTTGTAGCTGCCGCGGTGGTTGGTTTTGTGGTGCTTGAGTTTAGTGGCTCATGGATCTCCTCGCCTCAAACAGCGCCAACAACCGCCCAAGTTAGCCAAAAGGCGACCACAGAGGAGGTTATCAGCAATGTGGATGAACCTAAAGTAGTCGACAGCCTAGAGCCTGAGGCGCCACAAGTTGAGGAGCATAGTGTCGCACCACCCACCGTAGAGGTCACTCAAATGGCAGAGTCAAATGCACGATATCGAGTTGTTTATGGCGTATTCTCCATTAGCGCCAACATCGAACGTGCGAAGCAGCTGATTAACAAGTATAACCCACTTATTGAGTGCCGCGTATACCCATACGGCAAGAGCGAGTTGGTATCTATCTTCGAATCAAATAGCGTTGAGGAGTGCAAGAGCTTTATCGACGCAAACAAGGAACTATCCGAAGGTCTTTGGATATATAAACGTAAATAATCGGCGGCAATGTGGGGTTTAGATCAGATAAATAGGTCATTAGCTCATCTCATTAGTGGGTTAGTGGAGATCTTATACATCCCCCCATTCAAGGCTATCTTCACTCCTCAAACATTTAGATATATAGCTTGCGGAGCGGGTAACTACCTTGTTCTCGACGCTATAATATACTTTGTGTGCTACCACTATATCATTCAACAACACTATATTGATATAGGTTTTATGGTTATCTCTCCACATGTCGCCTCGCTATGTATTGTCTTTCCACTGACCTTTGCCAGTGGCTTTTGGCTAAATAGGCATGTAGCCTTTAGAGTCGGCGAAGAGGCTGTCGGAGGGCAACTTCTTAGGTACGCTATCTCGGTTGGAGGCTCCATTATTATCAGCTACATCGCACTTAAATTCCTCGTCGAGGGGGTGCATATATGGGCAACACCCTCCAAAGTTATATGCTCGATTATAACCTCTATATATAGCTATCTTGCAGCACGTTACTTCACTTTTCGAAAAAAAGGGCAGAGCAGGGATAGTGTGCAAACAGAAAATAAACAGAAAGACTTGTAAAACATATCAAAGATAAAAAGACCTATTATCTTCAAACCCTCGGCTCTGCCCATCTTGAAGTTATCAAAATTGGTGCCGTAAGGGTTCTTTGATCTCAAAACATATATACCATGGAGAAAAAATTAGCTGCCACAGAGCGACTGCTCTCAATGATGGACGAGCTTCGCGAGAAGTGCCCTTGGGATAGAGCGCAAACATTCGACTCCCTTCGCAACAACACAATAGAGGAGTGCTTCGAACTCCTTGACGCCATCGCTAGCGGCAATATGGATGATATCAAGGAGGAGCTAGGCGACCTAATGCTTCATGTTGTCTTCTACTCGCGCCTTGCAGATGAGCAGCATGCGTTTGATTTTGGAGATGTAGCGGAGTCTTTGTGCGATAAGTTAACCTATCGTCATCCACACATCTATGCAGATGTCGTAGCAGCAACACCCGCCGAAGTAAAGCATAATTGGGAGGCGCTTAAATTGCGTAAAAAGAGCCGCAAGAGTGGGCTTCTTGGGGGCGTACCACGCTCGCTACCAGCTATGGTTAAGGCAATACGCATAGGCGAGAAGGCGGCAGGCGTAGGCTTTGATTGGCAACACAGAGAGGATGTATGGGGTAAGGTTCAAGAGGAGATAGGCGAGATTGATGTAGAGATAGAGGCTAAAGACCAATATGCGTTGGAGGGTGAGTTTGGAGATCTATTTTTTGCTCTTATCAACGCTTCGCGGCTCTACAACGTAGATGCTGAGGCGGCTTTGGAGCGTACAAATAAGAAATTTATTTCACGATTCAACTCTATGGAGTCTCTCGCAAGTGAGCGTGGACTAGAGTTTGCATCTCTATCGCTCGACGAGATGGAGGCGCTATGGGTAGAATCAAAACAAAAAGAGTAAACGATGGCAATAGTTAAAGCGGTGAGGGGCAAGACCCCACAAATTGGCAAGGGTACATTTCTTGCCGAGACAGCAGTAGTAATCGGGGATGTCACCATTGGAGAGGATAGCTCGATATGGTATGGAGCGGTACTTCGTGGCGATGTCAACACAATCACAATCGGAGACAGAACGAATATTCAGGATGGCGCAGTGATCCACACACTCTACGATGGTAGCAAGAACCCTTCGCAGACGCATATTGGAAGCGATGTCTCGGTGGGTCATAATGTGACAATTCACGGGGCGACAATTCACGATAACTGCCTTATTGGTATGGGTTCAACCATTCTCGATAATGCGGTAGTTCCTTCGGGTTGTATTATTGCAGCAAACGCGTTGGTGCTCTCAAATTCGAAGTTAGAGCCAAATTCTGTATATGCTGGAGTCCCCGCCAAGAGAGTCAAGGAGGTGAGCGAAGAGCAGCGCAACGAGATAATAAAACGTATCGCTACCGACTACCATATGTATGCTAGTTGGTACGAAGAGTAGATTTGACAGGTGGGTAAAAATAACAAAAGAGTGCGGGATATAATACAACCTGCACTCTTTTAGCTCTACGCAGTATGTAATGCTTGATTTTAAACGAAAAAAGAGTATCTTTGCACTAATAAACCTACAACCTAAACACGAATGAAGCTAAAACTTACTACTCTTCTTGTAACTATACTTTGTATATCTATATCAGTACCATCCTTTGCACAAGCCACACAAGGAAAGGTGGTCTCGAAGGTTGTCGATATTGACAATGGACTCCCCGTTGTCGGTGCAGTTCTTGAGATCGTGTCAAAAGCGGATCCTTCAAAAAAGACATATCAATCAACTAATCCATCGGGCGATTTTACTATACCGCAGCTTCAATATGGTGACTATTCTATAAATATTTCATTCTTTGGCTATGATAAAAAGGAGATTCCTTTCACCCTAAAAAAGGAGCTGCTTGAGCTTCCACACATTGAGCTATCTATCGCGTCAAACGAGATCCAAGCGGTGGTGGCCACAGCAAAAGCTATTCGTGCGTCGCAAAAAGGAGATACCCTAGCTTACAACGCTAGCGCCTTTAAGGTGTCGGCGGATGCCGATGTTGAAGGCTTGCTCCAGAAGATGCCAGGTATCGCCATTGAGGATGGCGAGGTCTCTGCTCAAGGTGAGACTATCACCAAGATCTATGTCGATGGACGTGAGTTCTTTGGCGATGACGTAGCCACAGCACTTAAGTCGCTACCTGCCGAGATGGTAGACAAGATTGAGGTCTTTGATAAATTAAGTGATAACGCAGAGGCTACAGGTGTCGACGATGGCGAGGGTCAAAAGACAATCAACATCGTTACGCGCAAGAGCATGCGCAAGGGCGCCTTTGGTAAGGTCTTTGGCGGTCTCGGTTATGAGCCTGACGCTATGGAGGGCACGGACGCAAATAAGTATCTTCTAGGTGGTAATATCAACCTCTTTAACGAAGCATCACGTATATCAATAATTGGCGTTCACAACAATATCAACCAACAAAACTTCTCGTTTGAGGATATCTTGGGTGTCTCCGAAGAGAGTGAATCGCAATCCAACGCTGGTAGTTATATGGTCAAGCAACTACCAGGTGTAGCCACCGTGAGTGCTGTGGGTGTCAACTACTCAGACTCTTTTGGTGAGAAGGAGAAGCTCAAAGTGCAGGGTAGCTTTTTCTACAATAAGACATACACGATAAACATCCTAACCAAAGATATGTGGTACGAAGAGCCTGCACAGGTCGACACACTACACACTGTATCAACCAATACAACCGAAAACCTTAACTACCGCCTTAATGGACGCGTGGATTGGAAGATAAGCAAGCGCAGCTCGGTTATGATACGCCCTAGCTTCAGCTACCAGAAGAACCTCCCATACAATACAACCGAGGGAGAGCGCTGGGGTGAGTCGGTGCTTGAGGGGCAGCCGTACCGTTCACAGTATGGACTCTGGGATGGTAACTGGTCGGGTTATAACCTCAACATATATGGTAACTACCGCCTCTCTCTCAACGATAAGGGACGTGTTATAGTGCTTAACGGTAGTGTCGCAAGAAATAGCTACGATAATATAGCTAGTTACATAAGTTCAAGCTACACAAACTCAGGAACTTCGGATGATCCAGAGTATGTTAATGATGTGTACTATAGACACAAAGATGCACCATCAAATTATCAGGCTTATAATGCAGGTCTTAACTACGTAGAGCCTCTAGGAAAGGGGTTTTCGCTCTCTTTGAATCTGGATTATAACACCAACAATCAGGATAATAGAACTACAACATACGATACAGACGAGTATTATAACTATACTGATGATGATATAAATATATACTCAACAAGTTACACAGAGAGTAGTTACACTCGAAAAAAGATGGGTGCAGGTATTAAGTACTGGAAAGGAAAGACCAACTTCTCATTAAACGCGACTTATCAGTTGTCAAATCTTGCAACCTACGTAGATAAATATAGTGGCGAAGATAGCACCGATAGCGACTTCGAGGATCTAACCTACTACGCCGTAGCTAATGTCCAGATCAACAAGGAGAACTCCATAAAGTTCTACGCAAGTTCGTATACTAGCAACCCTCCAATCTGGAGAATGCAGGATATCGTCAACACGGAGCAGTATATGTCTAAGGGTAATCCACTACTTATGCCTACGTATACCAACCAGTTGAAAATCAGATATACACGATCTAATCTGGTACAAGGACGTACCTTTATGGCGATGCTTCATGGTCGTACTACAAGTGATTATGTCGCTAACCATATCAAATATTTTAGCGATGATGAGAGCATGGTGATAGGAACGGGCGATGACGCAACGACTTATACCCCACTTCAATATACGGTTCCTGTCAATATGGATGGTTACTGGTATGTATTTTCAAAGATCAGCTACGGTATGCCAGCAAGCTTTATTAAGTGTAACTTCAACTTCAACGCCTCGGTTAAGTATACCAACACTCCGAGTATGATTGGCGGTGAGGTCGACGCTGAGAGTGGTTTGATAATTGGTGGCGATGAGAGTTCAACAAGTAATATAGAGTACAAGACAGGTGTTGTCCTCAGTAGTAACATCTCCGAGAATGTCGATTTCACACTCTCATGGCGCGGAACCTACAACGAAGCAACAAATACCGTCGCTGGAGAGAACGAATTAAATAGATACTTCAACCATGTAGCTAGCGCCTCGATGAAGTTTGTCTTTTTGGATGGCTTCACACTCACTGGAAGCGCAGCATATACACAATATATGGGCTTCACCAACGAGTACGATGATAGCTACGTCCTATGTAATGTATTCCTCGGACGTAAGGTGTTCAAGAATCGTCGCGGTGAGGTATGTGCTGGTGTTGTAGATATTCTCGATGATAATATGTCATTTACTAGAAGTATCGGCACCAACTACTCACAAAACGTAACTAACTCAACACTCGGCAGATACTTCACCGTACAGTTTATCTACAACCTACGTATGTTTGCCAAGAACGCGTCACGCAACCTCGATGACTACAAAGATAAAGACAAAGAGGAGCGCAGACCACATTAATAACGTGAGTTTTAGTGTTTAGCGGTTAGTGTTAAGTGTTAAGCGATTAATTCCTTAACATTAAACATTAAACGCAAAACATGGTTTGGTTTTAAACACTTTAGTGTTTATGAAATAAAACGAGCTAGATAGTTATCCAAATTTATTTGAGATAATTATCTGGCTCGTTTTATTGTAGAACGCAGTTCTTAAACCATACAGCGACAATAGTTTAGCTCCGCGGGGAGCACCCAGCCCGTCGGAGGCAGTCTTCGGAAAGAGCTGCCCGCGTAGGCCGTAAGAAGCAATACAAAAGATTTTTGGTTCTGACGAACCAACGCCCTCTGAGCGATTTTCCCGCAAGCGCAAAAATCGCTTTTTAGGAGGGAGGGCGAAAACACATTTGCAAAGATATACAACTGCCCTACGCAGGCGGCGGCGGGGTGCTCCCCGCAGAGCTAAATTTAGTTAGAAGTTCTTAGCTAAGGTATTGATATATAAAACTATTACTACGGTTTTCGGTTCAGACACTTTAGTGTTTGAAAAATTTTAAAGGGATGGTTGGTTACTCAAATTTATTTGAAGTAATCAACCATCCCTTTGAAATATTATAGCTTTAGGTATAATCCGAAAAACCGCTACAAAATGAAAGCTCCGTGGGGAGCACCCCGCCCGCCGGAGGCAGTCCTCGGAACTACACGCAATAATTGTTGCCTTTCGCGAACTTACGCCTTTGTCACGGCAATAGTAAGAGGCTCATCATCGAGGTCTGACTCGACAACAAAATCGCCTGCTGGCTTATCGCTCACCTTAACCTCTACGGAGAGGGTCTGCTGCGCCACGTAGTCGCTATATATAGCGAGTGACTGAGCTACAGCCTCGCGGCTCTCGATCTCAACGCGCACCTTATCAACAACCTCGAAGCCTGACTCCTTACGGATATTTTGAATACGGTTTACAAGCTCACGCGCCACACCCTCTGCCTTAAGCTCCTCGGTGAGTGTGATATCAAGCGCTACGGTTAGCTTACCCTCAGAGGCTACCAACCAACCTGGCATATCTTCGGATGTGATCTCGAAGTCGGCTGGAGTAACCACAATCTGCTCGGCTCCCATATCGAGAGTTATCTGCTCTGAAGCCTCAATCTCGGCAATACGATCCTGATCGAATGTTGCCGCCATAGCTGCAATCTGCTTCATATACTTACCATACTTAGGACCTAGGGTCTTGAAGTTTGGCTTGATACGCTTAGTTATAACGCCTGCTGTCTTCTCTAGCAGCTCAATCTCCTTGATGTTAACCTCGCCCAAGATAAGCGACTTCACAGCCTCAATATGCTTCGCTGTGTCGGCATCAAGAACTGGAATAAGGATCTTGGTTAGTGGCTGACGCACCTTGATGTTGACCTTACGACGAAGTGCCAAAACCATAGATGAAACCCTCTGAGCTAGCGCCATAGTGGTCTCTAGCTCGCTATCCATAAGTGACTCGTCCGCCACGGGGAACTTAGCCAAGTGAACCGAAGTGTCGGTATGTAGACCGCTCACAGCGTTAAGGTCACGGAAGATACGTTCGGTGATAAATGGCGCAAAAGGAGCCGCTAGCTTCACAACGCTCTCAAGACAAGTGTATAGTGTTTGGTAAGCTGACAGCTTATCGCGTGTCATCTCACCACCCCAGAAACGCTTACGGTTAAGACGTACGTACCAGTTCGAGAGGTTCTCGCCCACGAACTCTTGGATCATACGCGCCGCAGGTGTTGGATCGTATCCATCGAGTGACGCTGTAACATCCTTAATCAAGGTGTTAAGCAGCGAGATGATCCAGCGGTCGATCTCTGGACGCTCCGACATTGGAACCTGCTCCTCGCGACCTGTGAAGCTATCAACATTGGCGTAAAGCGCGAAGAAAGAGTATGTATTGTAAAGTGTTCCGAAGAATTTACGACGTACCTCATCCACACCCTCGACATCAAACTTAAGGTTGTCCCATGGCTGAGAGTTGCTAATCATGTACCAACGTGTAGCATCGGCGCCATACTTACCCAACACCTCGAATGGATCGACAGCGTTACCTAGGCGCTTAGACATCTTGTTACCTTTCTTATCGAGGACAAGACCGTTAGAGATGATATTCTTGAACGCCACCGAATCAAAGAGCATCGAAGCGATAGCGTGGAGTGTAAAGAACCAACCACGAGTCTGGTCGACACCCTCAGCGATAAAGTCCGCAGGGTAGACATCCTTGAACTCAGCGCCTCCATTCTCGAATGGATAGTGTAGCTGCGCATAAGGCATAGCTCCCGAGTCAAACCACACGTCGATAAGGTCACTCTCGCGACGCATTGGCTCACCACTGGCTGACACCAACACGATAGAGTCCACGTAGGGGCGGTGCAAGTCGATGTTATCTACCGAGTAGTTCTCCTTCGACATATCGCCCACCTTGAAGTTAGGGAATGGATTTTCGCTCATCACACCCGCCTCAACAGAGCGGTTGATCTCGCTCATAAGCTCCTCGATAGAGCCAATGCACTTAACCTCCGAGTAGTCCTCCGTTGCCCAAACTGGCAGCGGCGTACCCCAGAAACGTGAACGCGAGAGGTTCCAATCCACAAGACCCTCCAACCACTTACCAAAGCGTCCACTACCTGTAGACTCTGGCTTCCACTGGATGGTGTCGTTAAGCTCCATCATGCGACCCTTTACCGCTGTGGTGCGAATAAACCACGAGTCAAGTGGGTAGTACAACACAGGCTTGTCGGTACGCCAGCAGTGAGGGTATGAGTGGGTATGTTTCTCGATCTTAAAGACCTTATTTTCGAGTTTCAAATGAACCGAGATATCAATATCAAGAGTTGCATCATCGGCGGTTAGAGTATCATCGTAGGCGTTCTTAACAAAGCGACCCGCGTACTCCGAATAGAGCTTCAAATCGACATGGTTAGCGACAAACTCAGGGTCTAAATCCTCAACATTGAAGAACTTACCCGCGCGGTCAACCATAGGCTGATCCTTGCCCGCCTTGTCGACCATAAAGAGAGGTACGATACCCGCAGCGCGTGCTGCGCGGTCGTCGTCCGCACCAAAGGTAGGTGCGATGTGGACGATACCCGTACCATCCGAAGTTGTTACGAAATCACCCACGATAACCTCGAAGGCACGTCCCGCAGGCTTCACCCACGCGAGCAACTGCTCGTAGTCGATACCCGCTAGCTCGGAGCCTTTAAAGCTATCTTCGCAGACGGTATAAGTACCCTCCATCTTCTTTGTGAAGTATGCACCAACAAGCTCGCGCGCCATAATCACAGTCTGCTTGATTGAGGTGTATGGGTTCTCGCAGATCACCTTAACATACTCTACATCACCACCTACAGCAAGTGCTGTATTTGATGGCAGAGTCCAAGGTGTTGTTGTCCACGCTAGGAAGTAGAGCTTGCCCTCAACGCCATCGAAGAGCTTCTCACTCTTATCGTTGCGCACAATCTCAAACTGCGCTGTACAGGTTGTATCCTTCACATCGCGGTAGCAACCTGGTTGGTTAAGCTCGTGAGTCGAGAGACCTGTACCCGCAGCTGGCGAGTATGGCTGAATGGTGTAACCTTTATATAGCAGACCCTTCTCATTGAGCTGCTTTAGAAGCCACCAGAGAGTCTCTATATATTTATTGTCATAAGTGATATATGGGTCATTCATATCGACCCAGTAACCCATCTTGCGGGTAAGCTCCTCCCAAAGACCCGTGTACTCCATCACCGCCTCACGGCACTCTTTGTTGTACTGCTCAATGGTGATTGTCTTACCGATAGCCTCCTTGGTGATACCTAGCTTCTTCTCGACGCCTAGCTCTACGGGGAGTCCGTGGGTATCCCATCCCGCTTTGCGGTGCACCTTGAAGCCTTGCTGGGTCTTGTAACGACAGAAAAGGTCCTTTATGGTACGCGCCATAACGTGGTGGATACCTGGCACGCCATTGGCTGATGGTGGTCCCTCATAGAATACAAATGTGGGGTTACCCTCACGAGTTGAGATACTTTGATGGAAGGTATCTTCGCGATCCCATCCCTCTATAACCTCGCTTGCTACTTGGGCTAAATCAAGCCCTTTATACTCATTAAATTTCATCACTATATATCTATTTATTCTTTTATATTCTTCATAAATCGTCTCTTTACTGCTCAAACGACTGCATTTCGATCAACTTAGCATATAGCCCCTTTTGAGCTATCAACTCAGCGTGTGTACCCTGCTCAACAATTTGACCCTTATCAACAACGAGGATCTTATCAGCATTATATATGGTACTTAGTCTATGCGCCACAACAATCGATGTACGTCCCTTAAGAAGATCAGTTAGGGCACACTGCACTAACTTCTCGCTTTCGGTATCAAGCGCCGATGTCGCCTCGTCGAGGATCAAAATTGGTGGGTTCTTAAGCACCGCGCGCGCTATGCTTAGGCGCTGGCGCTGCCCTCCCGATAGTTTCATTCCGCGGTCACCAATGCTGGTGTTATATCCATCTTGTGTTGCCTCGATAAATTCGTGTGCATTAGCTATCTTAGCCGCTGCTATAACCTCCTCGGGTATTGCCCCTTGGCGACCCATAAGCAAGTTGTTCATTATGGTATCGTTGAAGAGGACTGTATCCTGCGACACGATGCCTATTTGAGAGCGCAGAGAGTCCTGCGTGTAATCACTAATTGGCTTCCCATCAAAAAGAATCTCACCCGCCTGGATATCATAGAAGCGAGGTATCAGCTCACCGATAGTTGACTTACCGCCTCCCGAAGGACCCACCAGCGCGACTGTCTGACCTCTCTTGATATCGAACGAAGCACCACGTATAACCTCCTTGCTTGGCTCGTAGCTAAACCTAACATCACGGAACTCGATAGACTCCTTGAAATCTGTAAACTCACCTGCACCCTCGCGGTCTTGAACCTCGCTGCGCTCATCGAGAAGCGAGAAGATACGCTCACCCGCGGCGATACCTTGGTTGATATGGGCAAACTGGTCGATAAAGGTTCTCACGGGGCGTGTCACCTGCGAGAAGATAGCGATAAACGCCATAAACTCAGCGGCATTAAGACTCCCCGCAGCAACAAGCGAGCCACCAAAGACGATAATTACACCGATAGCCGTAACACCCATCGACTCACTCATTGGTGAGGCTAGCTGTTGGCGCAACATCATCGAGAGCGAAGTGCGTGTACAGTTGTCATTGAACTGCTTGAATTTTGCCTTTACGTATGGCGTAGCGGTATAGCTCTTGATAATCTTAACGCCCGAAAGAGACTCATCGAGAGTGGTTACCATATCGGCGGTAAGCTCCTGAACACGACGTGCAGGGTGACGCAAACGCTTCACAATACTTCCGATAATCAGCGCTACGATAGGCAAGAATAGGATCGAGAAGATCGACAACTGCCACGATATCGCAAACATCGCGATGATATAACCCAACATCAACATCGGCTCACGAAAAGCGACTTGAAGGGTGTCGGTGACACAGAACTGCACCACGTTGACATCATTGGTGATCTTTGATATGATATCGCCCTTGCGCTGGTCCGAAAAGTAACCCACACTAAGATCCATAACGTTATCGAACAACGAATCACGCATGCGCTGCAACGCTGAGGTCTTCATCTTCGCCACGATCCATGCACATAGATACCTGAAAGTGTTACTCAGCACAGTCATCATCACAGCCAACAGCGCCAACAAGATCAACATATTCTGCATCTTGAACTCACTGCCAAAGAATAGAGTATAACCATAATTTATAGCCATCTCATACCCTTCGCCATTAAATTGAGCACCCGCCATAGAGTAGACAGGCTCAAAGCTAAAGCCATCCAAGAACATAGTCTTAAGGATGGGGATAATCATCGCGTAATTAAAGGTGTTGAATAGAGCGTAAAGCAGCACAAAGATGAGGTACGGCGAGGCGTACTTCCACAGTGGCGATGCGAACTCTAATATTCTAAGGTATGTTTTAAACATATTATATTGGTATCTCGTAAAGGAGTCACCTCCTCTATATATTTTAATTAATTACCTCCCTCGTAGCCATAATCGACAGCGAGCTGCTCACCTCTCGAAGCGGCAGCCACAGCCAACGTGTCACAACGGTTATTCTCAATATTGTCGGCATGCCCCTTAACCCACACAAAGCGGACTTTGTGGCGACGGTAGACCCTCAAAAAGCGCTGCCAAAGGTCGGGGTTCTTCTTACCCACAAAACCTTTACGCTCCCATCCAAAGAGCCATCTCTTCTCCACAGCGTCGACGACATACTTCGAATCGGAGTATATTGTAACCTCCGAACCCTCGAACTTAAGCGTCTCCAACCCCACACACACCGCCATTAGCTCCATGCGGTTGTTGGTCGTCCTCACAAAACCTGCCGAAAGCTCCTTGCGGTGGACTCCCGAGATCAGCACTACACCATAGCCGCCCGCCCCTGGGTTACCAAGAGCGGAGCCATCGGTGTAGATAGTGATTGATGCCGCCACTACTTAAGAGCTGCTAGTTGCTCCTCAAGAGCTGCGATCTTAGCCTCGGCATCAGCCTGCTTTGCGCGCTCGTTAGCTACAACCTTCTCGGGTGCAGATGATACAAAACGCTCATTTGAGAGCTTCTTCATCACGCTCTGAAGGAATCCCTTTTGGTACTCTAACTCCGTTATGATGCGCTTGCTCTCAGCCTCCTTGTCGATCTTGTCGCCTAGAGGGATGAAGTATTGTGTTGTCTTAACTATAAATCCTGCCGCTGCGCTATCCTTCTCACTCACCGAGTCGATAGATGATAGGTTCGCCATCTTAGCGATCACTGGGACGTACTCCTTAGGGTATGCAGCATCCTCCATAACCGAGAGTGTAAGAGCCTCCTTCATGGCGATATTCTTCTGCTTGCGCACATTACGAACCGCCGAGATCACCTCTTGGGTAAGTTCGAAACGAGCGAGTAGACCCTCATCGAAGCCATTAGCACGAGGCATCTCACTCACGGTGACTGATGCACCCTCAGCGCGAGGCGCTAGATCCTGCCATATCTCCTCGGTGAGGAATGGCATAAATGGATGGAGCAGCTTCATTAGCTTCTCGAAGAAAATTTTTGTTGCGTGAAGAGTCTCAGCATCAATAGGCGACTGGTAAGCTGGCTTGATCATCTCAAGGTACCAACCGCTAAAGTCATCCCAGAAGAGTTTGTAGATAACCATCAACGCCTCCGAGATACGGTATGACTCGAAGTTCTCCTCCACCTCAGTAAGCATGCGGTTAAAACGGTTCTCGAACCACTCAATAGAGAGACGATTATTCTCGCTCTGAGTTAGGTTCTCATCAACCTCCCAACCACCAATTAGGCGGTAGGCGTTCCACACCTTATTACCGAAGTTACGTCCCTGCTCACAAAGTGCATTATCGAACATAAGGTCGTTACCAGCGCTTGAGCACAACAACATCGCCATACGCACGCCGTCGGCGCCATACTCAGCGATGAGATCCAATGGATCGGGTGAGTTACCTAGCTGCTTAGACATCTTGCGACCGATCTTATCGCGCACGATACCTGTGAAGTAGACACCCTTGAATGGCATCATGTTACGATACTCGTAACCCGCCATTATCATACGAGCTACCCAGAAGAAGATGATATCTGGACCTGTCACGAGGTCGTTGGTTGGGTAGTAATATTTAATATCTTCGTTCTCTGGGTTACGGATACCATCAAAGACCGAGATTGGCCACAACCATGAGCTGAACCAGGTATCCAACACATCGTCGTCTTGACGAAGATCCGACAACTGGAGCGACTCATCTTGCGCCTTAGCGCGAGCCTTCTCTAGCGCCTCCTCGGGAGTCTCAGCCACCACAAAACCACCCTGTGGAAGGTAGTAAGCTGGGATACGCTGACCCCACCACAACTGACGCGAGATACACCAATCCTTGATATTCTCCATCCAGTGGCGATATGTGTTTTTGTATTTGGCGGGTACGAACTTGATGATATCGTTCATCACAGCCTCCGTAGCTGGCTTGGCAATCTCCTCCATCGACATAAACCACTGCATCGAGAGCTTAGGCTCAATAGCGACACCTGTACGCTCCGAGTAACCCACGTTGTTGGTGTAAGCCTCAACCTTCTCTAGTAGATCAGCCGCCGCCAAATCATCCTCGATAACCCTACGGCACTCGAAGCGATCAACACCGCTATATAGACCCACCTTGTCGTTGATGGTTCCGTTATCGTTGAAGATATCGATAACCTCCAAAGCGTACTTCTCACCCAACATATAGTCATTGATATCGTGCGCAGGGGTCACCTTCAAGGCTCCAGTACCGAACTCGATATCTACATACTCATCATATATAATTGGAATCTCGCGACCAACCAACGGAACAACAACCTTAGCACCCTTCTCCAACCAGCTGTAACGCTCGTCGTTAGGGTTGATACAAAGCGCCGTGTCACCAAGGATAGTCTCTGGACGAGTGGTTGCAACGATGATGTTTTTATCTGATCCAACGACCTTATAACGAAGATAGTACAACTTACCCTGTGACTCCTTGTAGATCACCTCCTCGTCCGACAACGCTGTTGTTGCCGCTGGATCCCAGTTGACCATTCTCACACCACGATAGATCTTTCCCTTTTCGTAGAGGTCACAAAAGACCTTAATCACACTCTCCGTGCGCGCTGGATCCATTGTGAAACATGTACGATCCCAATCACACGAAGCGCCTAGCGTACGCAGCTGCTTAAGGATCACACCTCCATACTCCTCTTTCCACTGCCAAGCGTGTTGAAGAAACTCCTCACGGGTGAGGGTGCTCTTGTCGATACCCTCCGCCTTGAGTTTGGCTACCACCTTAGCCTCAGTTGCGATAGAGGCGTGGTCGGTACCAGGAACCCAACAAGCGTTCTTGCCCAACATACGAGCACGACGTACAAGTACATCTTGGATAGTGTTGTTAAGCATGTGACCCATGTGCAACATACCCGTCACGTTAGGTGGTGGGATTACGATTGTGTACGGCTCACGCTCATCTGGTGTTGAGTGGAAAAACTTATTATCAATCCAATAGTCATACCACTTAGACTCAATACTCTGTGGTGAATACTTCTCAGCAATCTGCATATATGTAGTTTTATTTATTTATTCTTGTGCATACAATTCCACAAAGGTACAAAACAATGGTTAAATATCAATAATAGAGAGGCTAATTTCGTAAAAAATTAAAATAAATAGGTATATTATAGCGAATCTTTAGAGAAAAGTCGTACCTTTGCATGATTATACGTTTAAACATAATAATGTAATGCCGTTGATTTCGCAACGTGCCGAGCAGATGCCGGCATCACCAATACGCAAATTAGGTCCTCTAGCCGACGCTGCAAAAGCGCGCGGCATAAAAGTGTACCACCTCAATATCGGTCAACCCGACCTACCGTCACCCCAAGAGGGACTCGATGCACTCAAGACAATTGATCGCAAGGTGCTTGAGTATAGCCCAAGTAATGGTTTCTTGTCACTTCGCAAGAAGCTAGTGGATTACTACGCACAGTACCAGATACGTCTCACTCCTGAGGAGATAATCATCACCACGGGAGGTTCCGAGGCGGTGCTCTTCGCATTTATGTCGTGCCTCAACCCTGGCGACGAGATTATTGTCCCTGAGCCTGCTTATGCCAACTATATGGCTTTCGCGATCTCGGCAGGTGCTGTGATTAAACCCGTAGTGTCGACTATCGAGCAGGGGTTTGCACTTCCCGACATCAAGAGCTTCGAGGAGCAAATCAACGAGCGCACACGCGGAATCTTGATCTGTAACCCTAACAACCCAACGGGATACCTCTATACCCGCAAGGAGATGATGCAGATTCGTGATCTAGTGAAGAAGTACGACCTATTCCTATTCTCGGACGAGGTCTACCGCGAATTTATCTACACTGGCTCGCCATATATTTCGGCGTGTCACCTCGAAGGCATCGAGAATAACGTTGTGCTTATCGACTCCGTGTCGAAGAGATACTCAGAGTGTGGAATACGTATCGGTGCCCTTATCACCAAAAACGAGCAACTTCGTCACGCGGTAACTAAGTTCTGCCAAGCGCGACTAAGCCCACCGCTTATTGGTCAGATAGTTGCGGAGGCATCTATCGACACCTCGCGCGACTACAAGATCGACACCTACGACGAGTATATCGAACGACGCAAGTGCCTCGTCGATGGACTAAACCACATCCCTGGCGTCTACTCGCCAATACCGATGGGTGCCTTCTACACCGTAGCTAAGTTGCCCGTTGATAACAGCGACAAGTTCTGCGAGTGGTGTCTCTCGGAGTTCAACTACGAGGGAGAGACCGTTATGCTCGCCCCTGCGTCGGGATTCTACTCCGACCCGACACTCGGACAAGATGAGGTGCGTATTGCCTATGTCCTCAAAAAAGAGGACCTTCAACGCTCACTTTTTATCCTAGGAAAGGCGATTGAAGCATATAATGCAAAAAAAGAGTAACAAAAAAATATTACATCGGGGTAATTTACGTTATAATTTTGAGCGTTTGCATTTTTTTAAGTAACTTTGCACGCTATGGATCTTAGTAATTAAACACCGTACGCATTATTTAACTATCAAATGAAGCAGAAAATTTATATAATACTCTTCGGGTTAACCGTTATATTTGGCTCCAGCAGCTGCGGCCCAACTCAAAAGGTACTTATGAGTGGCGACGAAGAGGCTATATACGCTGAAGCTATCAATCAGTACGACCTAGGGAAGTGGAATAAAGCATCGAACCTTTTTGAGGCCGTAGAGTCGATCTTTGAGGGTACAACACGCGAAGATAGTCTTGCATTTTATAATGCTCGTTGTAAATTCAAACGTCAGGACTACCCCACAGCTATTGAGCTGATGTCTACATTTCGTCGTAAGTACACTCGAAGCCCATTCATAGAGGATGCCGAGGGAATATTAACCTTGAGCTACTACTATCTCTCACCTAGTGCAGAGCGCGATCAAACCAACACCATCGTGGCAATATCCTCAATTAACGAGTTCCAGTCGAGGTACCCACAAAGCGAACAGTACGAAACATTTGAAAAGATAAAGCTCGAACTCATAGAGAAGCTACAAGAGAAGTCGTACCTTGACGCATATACATACTATAAGATTAGAAAGTACAAATCTGCGATTATCGCCTTCCGCAACGCAATGAAGGAGTTCCCAGATAGTAAGTATCGCGAAGATATGATGTTCTACATCTTAAGCTCATCGTACGAATTGGCTCGAAACTCAATCAAGATAAAGGAGGTAGACCGATATATGAAACTCGTTGACTTCTACTATAGTTTTGTCGCTGAGTTCCCCGAATCGAAATATCTCAAGGAGGTTGAGGTGAAGGCCGCCCGCGCCAAGCTATTCCTTGAGATGAACAACCCTGGTCTAACAACAACTGGAGTCGTCGAAGAAGGAACGAGGAGTCGCCGAGAGGCTAAAGAGCAGATCAAAGCGGAGCAAAAACTTCGTAGGGAGCAGAACAAAGAGGATAAGTTACTTCTCGAAGAGCGAAAGGCTTCGCAACAAAATTAATTGATACGAATTTAACACACAATTATATATGGAGATCAAAAAGAACATTCCCAACAACACCGTTACCCGTCAGTTGGTGGATTTAGATCACGAAACTGGTAACATCTATAAGTCTCTCAACATTATATCTCGACGAGCAAATCAGATATCAACAGAGCTTAAGGTGGAACTTAACCGCAAATTAGCCGACTTCTCTTCTCCTAGCGACTCTATCGAGGAGACTTTCGAGAACCACGAGCAGATAGAGATCTCTCGCTACTACGAGCGACTTCCTAAACCAGTGCTTATTGCAACTGAGGAGTTCCTCGACGACGAGGTCTACTATAAGGATGGTCGCCAATAAAGAGAGGCACTCAACAATTAAATAGTACATAAATGAGTACGATAAAAAGTGACGTTGACGATTACCAAAATCCTTAACGTCACCTTTTGTACATATATACAACTGAATTTATGAATATACTACTCTGTGTAACTGGAAGTATCGCTGCATACAAAGCGGCGCCGCTTTGTCGTCTATTCAAAGTGGCAGGCTGCGAGGTGAAGGTCATCATGACACCTCTGGCTAAGGAGTTTATAACGCCACTCACGATGGCTACACTCTCCAAGAACCCGATACTCGTGGAGTTCTTTAACCCCGAGAATGGAGAGTGGAACTCACACGTCTCACTGGGCGAGTGGGCTGATTATATGGTCATAGCCCCCGCCACAGCCAACACAATGGCGAAGATGGCGTATGGTATTGCCGACAACCTATTGCTCACAAGCTACCTCTCGGCACGCTGCGAGGTGGTTGTGGCTCCCGCGATGGATCTCGATATGTACGCTCACGAAGCGACACAGAACAATATCGAAACCCTGCGCCGTCGAGGCGTTCATATCGTGGAGCCTGCCAGTGGTGAGCTAGCGAGTGGACTCATCGGCAAGGGACGCATGGCGGAGCCAGAGGAGATATTCGACTTCGTAGATAAACTATCGAAGAGTCAAAAAAAAAAGGATAGCCTCGCCACCAAACACTTTGTAGTTACCGCAGGAGCGACAATCGAGGCGATAGATCCAGTGAGATATATCACCAACCACTCCACTGGCAAGATGGGCTATGCCATAGCCGAGGAGTTAGCCCTTCGAGGTGCCCGCGTGACACTCGTTAGTGGTCGCACGTCGCTGCCCACACCCAAAGGTGTTGATCGGGTAGATGTTCTTTCAGCGGAAGATATGTACAACGCTACAACAGAGGCGTTCAAGGAGGCGGATGGAGGCGTTATGTGCGCTGCGGTTGCCGACTATACACCAACTTACACCTCCGACAAGAAGCTCAAGAAAGGCGATGACGAACTTAGAATAGAGCTAACTCGCACTCGCGATATAGCCGCGGCACTAGGTCGCGACAAGGGCGATAAGATATTGGTTGGCTTTGCTTTAGAGACCGACAACGAGGAGGCACACGCCAAAGGAAAACTGACACGTAAGAATTTTGATTTTATAGTTCTCAACTCACTCCGCGACAAAGGCGCAGGGTTTGCGGGCGACACCAACAAAGTTACACTCCTCGACAATAGTAGCGAAGAGTCACTCCCCCTAATGTCAAAGGGCGATGTCGCCAAGAAGATTGTCGATAAGGTGGAGAGTTTGTTAAAGATATAGGACTGTCTCTGACGGGCGGGGTGCTCCCCGCGGAGCTAATATTTTCCTGCGCATTGGGCTTAGAGATTAATCTCTAAGATTTTGAAATCCAGTTTGTTTCTACAAATAAATTTGCAAAACAACCTAGATCTCAAAATTTATTAAATACCTACGGCATTTAAACCCAATTCGAGCACGACATGAAAGTTACAACTGAATTATATTCGCACAACAAAAGACTAAACTGAACTTAGACCATGTTACGAAGTATAACCATACACAACTACGCTCTCATTGACGAGCTAGAGATTGATCTCAGCCCAACGCTCAACATCATAACTGGTGAGACGGGCGCTGGAAAATCGATCCTACTAGGTGCCGTGGGGTTGCTTCTTGGTAACAAAAACGACGGCGCCGCAATAAAAGACAACAGCAAGAGTTGCATCGTGGAGGCTGAGTTCGACATCTCGGCGCTCAACCTTCAACCTCTCTTCGAGGCGAATGACTGGGAGTGGGAGCCGAGTGTGACCATACGCCGCATTATATCACCTTCGGGAAAGAGCCGCGCCTTTGTGGGAGATATCCCTGCGACACTCGCACAGGTCAAGGAGCTTGGATCACAGCTCATTGATATACACTCACAGCACCAAAACCTTATACTCTCAGACGAGCGATTTAGAGTCGAGTCGGTTGATTTAGTTGCGCAAAATGCGATTTTTTTAGATCAGTATACAACTCATTTTAAGCGCATTGAGTCACTGTCTCATAAACTTAAACAACTCGAGGAGCAGACCGCGCGCCTTAGTCGTGACGAGGAGTGGTTGCGCCACCAAACCGAGGAGCTTGATGCTGCGAAGCTACGCACGGGCGAGGTCGAGGAGTGTGAGCAGGAGCTTACAATACTCGAAAATGCCGACCGCATAAGCGAGGTATTGAATCTACTCTGTGCACGTCTCGAAGATGATGAGCATGGAGCACTTAGGGGGTTGAAGGGTTCGATCAACGAACTTAGCGGCATCACTAAGAGCTACCCTGCCGCTGCCGAGTACAGGGATCGTCTGGTGAGTGTGCTTGCGGAGCTTAAGGATATTGACTACTCCATAGCCGAGATGGCGCAAAGGGTTGAGAGTGACCCCGAGAAACTCGAGAAACTAAGCAATAGGCTAGGCGTTATCTTCTCGCTCTGCCAGAAACATAGAGCACAGGATCTCGATGAGTTGCTCGCAATACAAGACGATTATAGATCAAAGCTCAACTCTGTGGTTAATAGCGACGAGTCACTCTCTCGTCTACGCTCCGAGATTAGGGAGGCCGAAGCTAAGGCATCGAAAATAGCTCAACAGATAGAGGATAAGCGCAAGGTTGCCGCCGCACAGATATCGAAACAGATCTGCCAGACGCTCAAAAAGTTAGGCATGGCAGAGGCGCAGCTCCAAATCGACATCAAACGCTCCAAATCGCTTAACGCGTGGGGTTTCAACGACGTAGAGTTCCTATTCTCGTCGGTTAAAAGCAAGACACCACAACCCATCGACAGAGTAGCATCGGGCGGAGAGCTTTCACGCGTTATGCTCTCGTTCAAGGCGCTCCTCGCGCGCCATAAACAGTTGCCAACAATCATCTTCGACGAGATCGACACTGGTGTTTCGGGAGGTATTGCCGACGCTATGGGTGAGATTATTGCCTCACTTTCTGCTTCATTGCAGGTGGTTGACATCACGCACCTACCCCAAGTGGCAAGCAAGGGCGAGACTCACTTTGTGGTATACAAAGAGGGCGGACACACAAGTATCCGCCTCTTAAATCGTAGTGAACGTATCAACCAAATTGCAATGATGATCTCTGGTTCCGAGATTAGTAGTGCCGCATTAGAGCAGGCTAAAAATCTACTTGACGCCTAAGTCTTATTCTATAAAACCGAAGACTGCCTTCGGCGAACGGGGAGCACCCCGCAGAGCCGTTGAATGTTTAGTGTTAAGCGTTAAATGTTAAAGAACTAAACGCTAAACACTTAATATTAAACACTTAACGCCTACTCCTCGCCCTCTTTACCAAAAGGGTATTGATTCTGATGCACATCATCAAAACGCAGACCCTTCTCGTAGGTCTTCATCGCACGACGAGTCATACCAATTGACGAGAATCCTCCATCATGGAAGAGGTTCTGCATTGTTACCTTGCGTGTTAGATCCGAGAATAGCGAGATCACGTAGTCCGCACAATCGAGTGCCGAAGCGTTACCTAGAGGTGACATATTCTCTGCAAACTCCATCAAATCACCTAGACCTAGAACACCGCTACCAGCAGTAGTTGGGGTTGGCGACTGAGAGACAGTGTTGATACGCACATTCTTCTCACGACCATATATATAACCAAAACTGCGAGCGATAGACTCCAAAAGAGCCTTAGCGTCAGCCATATCGTTATATCCGTAGAGAGTGCGTTGAGCTGCGATATAACTAAGAGCTACGATTGAGCCCCAGTCGTTGATTGCATCCTTCTTGCGAGCTACCTGAATAGCCTTGTGGAATGAAACGGCCGAGATATCGAGAGTCTTTGAGAGGTAGTCATAATCTAGATCATCGTAAGTACGACCCTTGCGCACATTTGGTGACATACCGATCGAGTGTAACATAAAGTCAAACTTTCCACCAAAATGCTCCATCGTCTTATCCATAAGAGCCTCAAGATCCTCTACTTTTGTTGCATCAGCAGCAATTACAATTGAGTTACACTCCTTAGCTAGAGCGTCAATCTCGCCCATGCGAATAGATACCGCTGTATTTGTAAGAACGATCTCTGCACCCTCCTCAACTGCGCGTTGCGCCACTTTCCAGGCAATAGAGGTCTCGTTCAATGCTCCGAAGATCAGACCTTTCTTACCCTTTAATAAATTATAAGCCATATTTTTTGTAGTTAAATATTGGCACAAAAGTAGTATTTTTTTTTTAATTACATTACCTTTGCATAAAACAATTCGATACTTTGAGCTTTTCACTCACCATACTAGGCTCCTCGTCGGCTAAACCAACGGCAGGGCGACACCACTCTTCACAGGTGTTAAACATCCATGAGCAATACTACCTCGTGGATGCGGGCGAGGGGTGTCAACAGCAGCTCCTTCGATGTGGGGTCAATCCATTGAAGATTAAAGCTATCTTCATCTCGCACCTCCACGGTGACCACCTCTTTGGACTCTTTCCGCTGCTCTCGACCATGGGTCTCTACGGGCGTAAGACCTCGCTTAAGATCTACGCACCACACCCCTTTGGCGAGATGTTGGAGTCGCACCTGCGCTTCTTTGATAGTGACCTACCATACAGTATTGAGTGGGTGAGGGTCGACACCACAGCACATCAGATTATATTCGAGAACCGCACGCTAGAGGTGTGGAGCATTCCGTTGCGACATAGAGTCCCCACAGCGGGTTATCTATTCAAGGAGAAGATGCCACCGCTCAATGTCGATAAGTTCCAGATCGAGAAGCATGCGCTCACCATTGCGCAAATAACAGCCGCGAAGCGTGGCGAGGATGTAACACTCGACTCTGGAGAGGTTCTACCCAACTCACTGCTTACGTACTACCCCCACGCGCCACGTTCGTACGCCTATCTGTCGGATACTAACTTCTCGGCTCGCGCGGCATCGCTATGCGAGGGGGTTGATATGATCTACCACGAAGCTACTTATGCCCACGCGGAGGCTAAGATGGCACGCGAAAGAGGACACTCAACAACTACCGAGGCAGCTAAGTGTGCACTACAAGCGGGAGCTAAAAAGCTAATCATTGGACACTTCTCTACGCGCTATAAGGATCTAACTCCGCTGCGCGACGAGGCCCGCGAGGTGTTTGCTAATTGTGAACTAGCCATCGAGGGTGAGACATTTAAAATCGAAAAGAGACGATGACAAAAGCAGAGATACAGATGATCCGCTCACTACACCAAAAGGGCGGGCGCAAGGAGCATGGACTATTTATTATCGAGGGTGAAAAGATAATCGAAGAGATCAGAGGCAGCTCGCTTGTCGTGCGCAAGATATATGCACTTGAGGGCGCTCTTGAGGGCGAAGATGTCGAGACCATCAGCCCCAAGGAGATGGAGCGAATATCGACCCTAACTAGTGCCAACAACTCGCTTGCGCTAGTCGAGATCCCGCAGCACACCCTCACAGAGGAGTCACTGAAGGGAAAGCTAACACTTATGCTTGACGAGATACAAAACCCAGGAAACCTAGGCACCATCATACGCCTAGCCGACTGGTTTGGGATCGAGAATATCATCTGCTCCCCAACCTCTGCCGACCTCTACAACCCCAAGGTGGTACAGGCGACAATGGGCGCAATACTGCGCGTTAAGGTGACCTACACCCCGCTACCTCCAATGCTCGACAAGCTACAAGCGCTAAAGATACCTATCTATGGCACTCACCTCGAAGGTGAGGATATCTACCACACCGAGCTACAACAATCGGGTGTGATTGTTATGGGCAACGAGGGGCGCGGCATAAGCGATGAGGTGGCTCGATATATCTCGAAGCAGCTATATATACCACCCTACCCCTGCGACACCCCATCAAGCGAGTCACTCAATGTAGCCATCGCAACAGCTATCGTCTGCTCCGAGTTCAGACGAAGGGCGTAGAGTGTTTAGTGTTTAGTGTTTAATGTTTAGTGCTGAATATTTAGGCACCTATATCTAAACGCTTAACACTAAACATTAAACATTTCTAAATTAATAACGTGATTCACGTTATTAATTTAGAAATTATACTGAATCATCGTATTAATTCTATTGGCATGGTTGCTTGCGCCATCGTTATTGGTGCGCTTGCCCCACAAGAACTCTGTCGCTAGTTGTATGCGCGGAGATAGGCTATAGAAGATATTAGCAAAGAGGTATTCACCCTTACGGTAGTCGCTCGCAGCGAATCGAGACTCGCTTCCGTTGATATTCACCTCAGAATAACCCGCCGACACCATTGTTGCATCTGTTAACTGCGCAAGAGCTGCTGCTTGCCAACCATACATAAAGGTCATTCTAGCCTCTGCATCTGTGCCGCTAGTGACTGTTGCATCTAGCCCTGAGCCATATAGATCCTGCATATAGTTAGTGATACCCTCTCCACATGTACCGCTATAGTATAGTTTTAGATATTTACACATCTCAATAGAACCACTCAGCTGAGTGCCCCAACCATTGAGATTGACATCCTTCTCAAGCGCTGTATTGTAGAGAGCGATATTTTTGTAGAGTCCCGTAAGACGAGTGTGGCTATCAACTTGATCGCCCCAATTATACTGGATGTATCCAATTACGTCTGGAAGATACTTCTCTTGGTATTGGAACGTCGCATCATCGCCCAGTGATGATGACTGGTAGTCAAGGTACTCGATAGCACCTCCTAGGATAAATCTATCATCAAGGATTGGCTTAACGTAACGCACCTGAGTAGTATATATAAATGGGCACGAATTAGAACCTTGGAAATCAATATTGGGAGCTATCGACCCCATATCGCAGAACGTTGTGAAGTTACGACCTGCTGAGAATCCACCTACTGTTATATACGCGAGACGCACACGAGGCATATAGCTACCAACCGAACCACCTCTAAAGTCCATGTTTAAACATAGCTCAACATCTCCAAACTCATCCGTGTGAGCTGCACCCTTAAGCTCCACACGCGAGGTTGTAGCGTCCATATAGAACCTGCGCTGCGAGTCGTATGTCCCAGGTACCGAGATCGACGACGGAATGAAATCGGGGCTATCAATGCTACCGTCAAAATCGTAGCTCGCCTTCATGTTTATGTTACCACTGATTGATATCGAATATTTACCACCTTGAGCCGTTATGACCGCCGCTGGCTGCACATCATCCAGAACAACCGCCTCACCACGTTTCACATCCATCTTGCCAATATTACTCTCTTCTGCACTAACTGCAAAGATCATCACAACAGCAAACACCAAAACTAAAATTCTCTTCATCATTTAAATTAATTATTTATTCAAGGGCGCAAAGATATTCATTTTTACTGAAAAATAGTACACTTTTGGCATTAAATAACTTATTATCTGATGAAAAGATAAGGTTACCTGTTTTGTATTGTTTCTGACTGTCTCACGCCGACGGGCGGGGAGCAAGCTCCCATTTACTATTGTAGCGGTTGTTGGAAAATCAATTCTTGATTTATTGTGATTACACGAAATAGGAACTCAAAGCAAGCTTTGTTCCTATTTCCTATAATCACATACACGCAAACATCCGTTTGCTCAACAACCGAAGTGTGACAGCGTTTAGTGTTTAATGTTTAGCGTTAAGTGTTTAGCGATTGGTATTTAATTCTTTAACATTTAACAGTAAACACTAAACGCTCAATACGGTTTGTAGAACATAGTTCTTAAACCATACCGCTATATAAGTTTAGCTCCGCGCAGAGCTAAAAAAAGGCTAACAAGAGATATCCTGTTAGCCTTTAGCATTATTTAAAGCTTTATACTACATCATGCCGCCCATACCGCCACCTGGCATTGGAGGCATAGCTGGCTGCTCGCTCTTCTTCTCTGCAAGAACGCACTCGGTAGTGAGGAACATAGATGCGATAGATGCTGCATTCTCAAGTGCCACACGCGCAACCTTAGTTGGGTCGATGATACCTGCGCCCATCATATCCTCGTAACGATCATCGCGAGCGTTGTAACCAAAGGCACCCTCACCCTCTTGAACCTTATTAACGACGACTGAACCCTCGCCACCAGCGTTGTTTACAATCTGGCGAAGTGGCTCCTCAATAGCGCGCTTGATGATCTGGATACCAGTAGTCTGATCCTCGTTATCACCCTTCAATCCCTCCAAAGAGGATGTTGAACGGATGTATGCGACACCTCCTCCAGGGATGATACCCTCCTCGACAGCGGCACGCGTAGCGGCAAGAGCATCGTCAACGCGATCCTTCTTCTCCTTCATCTCGACCTCGGTCGCAGCACCAACATAGAGCACAGCAACACCACCTGCGAGCTTAGCTAAACGCTCCTGAAGCTTCTCCTTGTCATAATCAGATGTCGACGCCTCGATAGCTGCCTTGATCTGAGTTACACGGTTAGCGATAACCTCCTTAGCGCCTGCACCATCAACGATAGTTGTATTCTCCTTATTTAGAGATGCCTTCTCAGCTGTACCCAACTGCTCAAGAGTTGCGTCCTCGAGCTTCATACCCTTATCTGCCGAGATAACAGTAGCCCCTGTAAGAGCTGCGATATCCTCCAACATCTCCTTACGACGGTCACCGAAACCTGGAGCTTTACAAGCTGCAACCTTCAATGCACCACGTAGCTTATTCACTACAAGAGCCGAAAGAGCCTCGCCATCGACATCCTCGGCGATGATAAGAAGTGAGCGTCCGCTCTGAGCCACTGGCTCCAAGATACCCATTAGCTCCTTCATTGTTGATACCTTCTTGTCGGTGATAAGGATAAATGGCTTCTCGAGCTGAGACTCCATCTTCTCGGTGTCGGTGATGAAGTAAGCCGAGATATAACCACGGTCGAACTGCATACCCTCAACAACATCGACATAAGTCTCGGTACCCTTAGCCTCCTCAACGGTGATGACACCCTCGTTGTTAACCTTAGCCATAGCCTCGGCGATAAGCTTACCGATAGCGTTGTCGCTGTTTGCCGAGATTGTAGCTACCTGCTCGATCTTGTCGTAGTCGCTACCTACCTCTTGGCTCTGTGCACGAAGAGACTCAACAACAGTAGCTACCGCCTTGTCGATACCACGCTTTAGATCCATTGGGTTGGCTCCCGCAGTGACATTCTTAAGACCTACCGTGATGA
>JBCQVD010000106.1:0-6371 GCA_047173405.1 Rikenellaceae bacterium | reverse complement strand
AACACGCATAATCGTGGTTGATAGTCATAAGCCTCGACGTCGAGGATTACAGATGATACATAACCACCACCATCGCTAAACTTCATCGTGATTGTCTGCTCGCCGCTCTCATTGAGTAGAGATGTAGAGAATGGAACCTCGATCATACCGAAGAATGTTGTACCGCGAGGCTCTTGATCGTAACCTTTCCAATCTGTTGGCACGCTCACCTGAGTACCGTTAACATAGAATGTAGGGTTCTTCGATGCCGAAAGGTCGCGACCGATAGACATACGAGCCGTTGCACGTCCATAGGTTGTTGTAGGGACGCCGCTAAACTTATACGTGATAGTGCTTGATGCTGTGATAGCCTGCAAATTGCTTGTGCTATAGTATCTATTTCTACGTATAGCGTTGCTTGTTGTAGACTCTCCGCCGAGGGTTGCTTTGATGATGATTGCCTCATCCTTCTGCATTGTGATACTCTCTGGAAGTGTACCTGGGTACTCAACAGAGAAGAGGATTCCTTGATCGTAGTTAGACTCACAGCGACGAATCTCGATGTTGCTTAGTGTTGATTCGGTAGCGCTATTGAGTAGCGATACAGTCTCCGCCTCATCCTCCAAGTTATCAAGAGCGATATAAATTGTACTACCATCCCTGAAACCGATGCTCTGAATATCAGGATTTGTTGTTGTGATATCAAAACGGTTACCAGTTACACCCTTCCACAACTCATAGAAGTATACTTTTGGTGTGTACTGCCACTGAAGACCAGTAAGCACCGACGAGGTAGGTATCGTTGTTGGGATCATCAACACAGCTCCATACGAACCATAGTTGTTAGCCTCTGTGATATACCATGTCGACTTATCGCAGATAAAAGGTATCGAATGAAGAAGATTATCCTCACGCTCGAGAAGCGTAAAGAGGATATGGTTTAGTGATCCAACGGTACGGTTTGAACCTGGATCTTGATATGCTAAACCAGAGGTCTCGGAGTCAATACCTCCATACTCCGAGATAACAAAAGGCTTCTTGCTGCCAAAAGCAGCATACTGGTAGCTCTCCACAAGGTCGAGCACCGCCTCAGCATTACTTCCCGAGCGACGAGTATCCTCACCAACGACATTGATACCATCGTAGATGTGGATAGAGTAGGCGTCCATATACTCACCCGCAGCGTCCATAAACATCTTCATGCGGCTCTCCCAAATTGAGAATGTACCGCTGGTATTCTCGTACTGAGGCCATGCGTCGGCGTAACCGATAACCTTCATATTCGAGAGTGCTGGATTGTTATGGATAGCGATAGCGCACTGCTTGAAGTACTCGGTGATCTTAGTCATCATCATGCTAGAGTCAGAGTATGTTGTTCCCGAGAAGCTACCATCACCCGCATGCACGAAAGGCTCATTGAAAGGCTCGAAGTACTCAGCGATAGGTGAGCTAGCTACATTGTTAAAGTACTCGGCAGCCCACTCTCCCGCTGCTTGAATCTCGGCATCAGTCATATCTTTGGTGATACCTTGGTCGTTAGGGTGTTGAGTGCAGATATACCCCGAAGTCACAGAACGAACTGATGTGTTAGGGTTGGTCGCGTAGCTTGGGTAGACGCCATACTCGCCAGTCGATTGGTAAGCGATGTTTCCTGGACCCCAGAATGCACGTCCTACACCCACGCCATAGTCGGAGAAGAATGTTTGAAGCTCAGTATCACTAGAGCTTGTTGTTCCGTGAAGATTGAAGAATTTACCTCTGTCCAGAGATGTCACATCGCCGATATAGCGCTGCACAGTGGGATCAAAAGTGATCTTGGTTGTCGATTCCTGTGCCACGCCAGCCAATGGGCTTAACATAGCAAGAACCGAGCAAGCAAATGTAAGTCTACTTGTTCGCATGTTATTAGATTTAGGTTAGTTTGGTCTTGTTTGGTGGATTAAAAGCGCATCATACGCATACGATAACCCGCTATTATACAAAGTTATGTATTTATTATGGAAAACAAAATAAAAGAATAACTATTTTGAGAATATGTTTAATTTTTTCTGAATTATATACAAAAAAAAGTGAGGCAACCGGGGGTATTCAACTCAAGTCCGGGAACCACCCCATTCTTGGTTTTAGTAACAATTTTGTTACAACCGACCGATCTCCTCAACCAACCTAAAACTACTAACCTAAAAATGAACCTTAAAACTTCACTGCAAAGATAAGGCAAGAAATCTCTTTTTGCAAATTTTTTAGCAACTATTTTTAATAAAATTTACAAACGAAATATTCACTATATGCTACATCGTTGTCATTCAATGTGTTAGCAGTGATATTATTTTTGAAATTTTTCGAAATTATTAATAATATTTTTGTTATATCTTGATTTTGTCAATTTCCCAGAACATTGTCTCTGGCGAGTGATGTTCCAAATATCTCTTCAAATACTCTTTTGTATCGGACTCAATAAGCTCATCGCACGCGGGGTAGCGATTATATACAATCGCTGCTAAAGGGATCTTACGAGAGAGCAGCGCCTCGATGCTGAGTATCGTGTGGTTGATGCTACCCAAGCGCCCCGAACTCACCAGAATCGTAGGGTACCTCTTACTCTCCACGTAGTCGATGGTGAGCATATCACCACTTAGCGGCACCATCAAACCTCCCGCCCCTTCGAGTAGCACTACATCGTAACGCTTTGCGAGCTTCTCCGTAGCCTCACATATAAGCGCCGTGTCGAGGGTGCGGCGGTCGATCTTAGCGGCGAGGTGCGGCGAGGCGGGGTAGGTAAAAACAATAGGGCAGGTTACACCACTGCGATCATCATCACTGAGAGGCAGACCCATAATCTTGCGGTGTAGCTCGATATCCTCCGATATCGCCTCGTTACCCGTCTGCACCATCTTCTGCGTCATTACACTCACGCCCTGCGCCATCAACTCGCGCGCCAACCATCCCGTAGCTATCGACTTGCCTATATTGGTGTCGATGCCGCTTATAAAGTAAACTCCTTTGTTTAACATAATTATCTTTTTTTATGTTTAATGTTTAGTTCCTTAACACATAACATTAAACACTGAACTCTATCTCCTCTTGCCCACCATATAGATAGGGTTATATGTAATAGGTACTCCGCGGCTCGATCTGTACTTAGCGTCGTACTCCTCAACGAGGCGTTTGAGCTGCGTGATTGAGAGCGGCTCGCGGCTTAGTCCTCCATTGACCCCTGTGAGTTTAAGGTGTGCGAGCAGCTCGCGTGTTGTGGGGAAGTGGAGTGTGAGGTGCGACTCCTCGATGGTGAGGGACTCGAACTCAGGTCCAAACATCGCGCGGTACCCGTCCGCACTGTGGTAGTCGATAGCCGCCCCCACAAGCGATGTTAGCTCCTTGAAGTTACCCATCCCGAAGCTACTTAACGCCAGCACACCCCCAGGCTTTAGTGCTCGCGCCATACGCTGAACGAAGGCTTCGGGGGCGGAAAACCACTGCATCGCCGAGCTGCTGACAATAAGGTCGTAGCCACCCTCGAAGGGGTAGCTCTCCGCGTCGGCACATATAAACTCCACACCCTCAACCTCGGGCACAAACGCCTCCATTTGTGGGGTTATATCGTTGATGGTGAAGCGCGACGGGGCGAAGTGGCTGAGTACTTCGCGGCTCAGGAAACCAGTGCCACTGCCAACCTCCAACACACGCTCCACCGACCGAGGTGCAGAGGCGCAGAGCAGCGACACCAGATACTTAGCTATCTCGTGTTGTGCCACCGCCGACTCTTCGTAGTGGTGTGCCGCGCGCCCAAAACTGTGGGCTACTCTACCCTTATCGATCATTTAGTTAAAAATCAGTTTATTATTTTATATGGCTCTGTGTGACTTCGGTTTGGGTTTAAATGCTGAAGGCATTTAATAAATTTTGGAGTTTAAGTTGTTACGTAAATTTATTTACGATAATAACTTGAAATTCAAAATATTAGATCTTTGGATCTAATCCCAATACGCAAGACAAATAATAGCTCCGCGGGGAGCACCCCGCTCGCCGAAGGCAGTCCTCGGATTTACAAAAATTAAATATACTCCTCTAGCTTGATGTAGTGTGCATCGCCACTCACGCGGACAGTGACCCCTTCCCAAGCTCTCTTTTGGTTTTCGGGTGTAAAGATACGATCACTTTCGCCAATTACAACACTCTGCCAGCTATAATTTACATCTTCGGACGATAAAACAGCCTCTTGCAGTGCTTGAAGCTCGGTCGCTATATCCTCCATCGTGCGCGCTGCGGGGCGACACCCATCGAAGTGGCTGAATAGGTCGCGCTTCGAGTCACACATGCGACGGTAGAAGCGCTCCATGCCGCAGTCGGAGATGTTGGCAAGCGTGGCGGCAAAGATCGCGGGTGCAATGCCGCGCTGCGCATCAATGGGGCTTTGGGTACCGTTGATCGCCAGCGACGAGGTGATGGGTAGCTCGGGGTGTTGGGTGATAGTGCGTGATGCTACCCATACCCCCATGCTCCACGCTACGAGTGCGATGGTGGTGTATTGAGCAAGTGGCGCGGGGTCGAAGTCGAGCGATGTGTAGTTGTAGCAGACACAAATATCACCGCTAAGGTTGTCGATGTTGTTTGTGATGTTGTAATCCATGCCCCAACCCGCGAAGATCAGAGTTAGGTGGTCGCTCTGCGACTGCTTTACAAAGTGCTGTATCATAGTTTCGAGGTTGTGAGTCGTTTGATGGTGGTGATTAGTCGCGCGGCACACTCCTCGCTCACCGCCGAGGTGAGTGATAGGCGCAGGCGCGAAGTACCCACGGGGACTGTCGGTGGGCGCACCGCAAGCAGGTAGAAGCCCGCCTCTTGAAGCTGCGCAGAGAGAGCCACTGCGCGGCTGCTCTCGCCCACGATGATCGGGATGATATGGCTGCAACTAACCTTGCTCTCGCCTCCTAGTTCACTACGCAGGTAGTTCGCCATCGAGCTAAGGTGCGCGCGACGAGGGGCAAACGAGGCGATATTCTCCATCACAAAGAGGCTCCACGCTAGGTTGAGCGGCGGCAGCGCGGTGGTGAAGATCAGCGTGCGCATAGTGTTCACCAGCCACTCCTTGATCTCTTGCGAGGTGATGGCGTAGGCACCCACCGAGGCGAGAGCCTTACCAAAGGTACCCACCAAGATGTCGATTTGCGCCATGACACCACACTCCTCTGCGTAGCCTAGACCCGTGGCACCCATCGCCCCCACTGCGTGCGCTTCGTCGATGTAGAGCAGCAGGTTGGGGTACGAAGCCTTAAGTGCAACGAGGCGCTCGAGGTCGGCGGCATCGCCATCCATGCTGAAGATGCTCTCGCTCACCACAACGACCATATCGTGGAGGTGTGCGCGCTCACGCAGCAGCTCCTCAAGCTGTTCGTAGTTGTTGTGCGCATACCTCACACACTTAGCAGCGCTTAGGCGTATGCCATCAATAAGGCTTGCGTGTACTAGTTTATCGGCTAGAATCAGCGACGAGGAGGTTGTAATAGCGGGTAAAATACCGCTATTGGCGTGGTAACCACTATTGAAAACGAGTGCCGCCTCAGCTCCATAAAGCTCCGCGAGGCGCGCTTCCAGTCGGTCATATATCGAGAAGTTACCTGTGAGCAGTCGCGACGACGAGGCGCTAAGAGGGAACTCCCTCTGCTGCTGCGCGAGCCACGACTCGAAGCGCGCACGTAGCTCATGGTCGCTCGCGAGGGCTAGGTAGTCGTTGGACGAAAGGTTAACCATCGCGTGCCCACCCTCAGGGCGACGAACCATGTCGCCCGCGTGTTCTATGTGGGGCAGTGTGCGGAGGTTACCGCGCTGGGCGATAGTCTCTAATCGTGCGGTGAAGATACTGTTACTCATGGGCTTCAAGCTCTACGACCTCCCTAAGAGCGCGCGTTAAGGTGCTCAGCTCCTCGGGGGTGATGATAAATGGTGGCATAATATAGACTAATCGCCCAAAGGGGCGTACCCACACTCCGCGCTCCACAAAGCGCCCCTGAATAACTGCGAGGTCAACCGAGTGGTGAAGCTCCACGACTCCAATAGCCCCCAGCACCCTCACGTCCGCCACATGAGAGAGCGCTGCGAGAGGGGCAAGCTCCTCACGAAGCTGCGCCTCAATAGCCCTCACCCTGCTCTGCCACTGGCTACGCTTAAGCTCACGTAGCGAGGCGAGCGCCACAGCACACGCCAAGGGGTTACCCATAAACGTAGGTCCGTGCATAAAGACTCCAGGGGTGCCGTTCGAAATTGTCGAGGCGACACGTTCCGTCGCTATTGTCGCCGCCATGGTCATATATCCGCCCGTGAGCGCCTTGCCGATGGTCATTATGTCGGGTGTGACGCCTGCGTAGTTATAATTGCATCTTATTTCTTTCTAA
>JBCQVD010000105.1:0-6431 GCA_047173405.1 Rikenellaceae bacterium | reverse complement strand
ATTATTCCCGTACTTCCTAACGAAATAATAATAAACTGAACCGCGGTAACTATTGAAATACCCAGACAGAGATAGAAGATAAATGGGTGGGTGGTTCTATAACCCAACAATATTATTTTACGCAATAGAATGGCGAGCAGCAGCAATATAAGTAGTATACCAATAAATCCCATCTGCTCTCCAATACTCTCGAGTATCATGTCGGTATGAAACGCAGGGATATAGTTGGGAGAGCCATTACCTAAGCCTTGACCCCACAGACCACCTGACGCCAGACCCCACAATCCCTCAACGACCTGCGTGTTCTCACCTGCGTTGGCAACTGCCCCGTCAATAGGCAGCGTTCCCCAAGTGTTAGTACACATCTCATTGCGACTCTCCAACCTACCGGCAACGCTTCGAAGTGCCGAGATATCGCTATCACCAAACATGCTTCCCGTAAATACAAACGCTGAAATGATTATATTAAATAGGATCGCAGACTCAAAGAGTTGCCTCTTTAAAACACCAAAGATAATCCATATCGCAAACCAAGCAATAGACATGATGCCCATGTTACCAAGGCTGCTGCCAATGTATAGAGCTAGAATAAAGGAGACTACACCGTATACCAGCATCGCCAAATCGCAGCTAAAGACTCTTTTTAGCTTCACCGTCTCGTCCTGCCCCTCCAGATCCACTTGGGACTTAACTATCGAGTACAAAATTATAAATGTAAAGGAGAGCACAAGAGCAGGTCCCATATCACCCAATCCGATATATAAAACCATCAAACAGCCTAAGCCGATGATTATAATGGAGAGCATCTTGAGCTTATCACCCAGTAGGTTTAGATTTCCGCGCTGTGAATACTTTACAATTCGTGTAGCGTTAGAGCAGAAAAAAGCAGCGATAAAGAATATTATTAGATATTTAGCTATCTCGCTGGGTTGAAACAAAATACCCAAATTCAAATTCACCCTCATGCCTCCAACCGAAGCACCTAGAGGAGAGAGTAGAAGAACGGTCAACAACAGAGCTAGCAACATATATCCAACCCCTTTGGGTATGCGATCCAGAGAGTTGTCAATGGTAGCACTTAATCTTGTTAGCCTTACCAAATCTAACAGTAGCAGAGGCAACGATATCGTAATAACCAACAGAGCAAAGCACTTCTTCAACCAATTATTACGCTTATTAGATAACGTCGCCGTTAGATAAGATACCTTTGACCTATATGGTTTAAAGAGCCACTTAACACACGCTATGGGGATATCAAAATCTACTCTCAGCCTATTTTGGTAGAACTTCATAAAATCGACACTAAGCAGCAGCAGCATTATAACAACACCAAACACCACACCTTGAGCCATATCGACACCCAAAACTTTGTCGTTGAGAGGGTTGTTAATTGAAAACATCATCAACACACAGAAACCCGTTAACAACATCAAGATAGATAATAGACCGATATCTACCCTCTTTCTTTTCGATATACACCACACATATAGACCAACCCAAGCAGCAAAAAAGAGCACTAGATATTGCACCAAAATTCGCTTAAACTCCCTAGGTGAACGGATTGTAATACTACTATCCGACTTTATTTGATTTAAGGTTACAGCATCAAACAACCTTACCCGATGCTCCTCCTGCGTAAAGCTAAGTGCTAGCTCTCTCTCATCTAGGCTCTTCTCGAGAGTTCCGCCCGTTGTTCCCTTCGCCGATCCATATTCGTAACCCTCACCTATTGGCAAAACACTATACGAGCGCTTGGTGTCCAACCCTTCAAACCCCGCCTCGCCTCGACCATCCGTTTTTATGTAACACAACGTTCTCCTTTGAGGAACATTCTCATCTAACGAGTCTAAAAAGTTCTCGGACAAACGAACAACAACGCCACCACAAACCTCACTGTCACGCCTTAAGATCTTGTCAAGATAACTAGCTTGAGCATTTTTTGATAACACCTTCACGACTATCCTACCCGCACTATTTCTATCTAAAGTGACACTACTATCTAGTGCCGACGCGTCCAATGATCTGTACGCCTCATCCATGCCCAACGATTGTTGAGCCTCGGCTAACTTAGCCTTAAAGCCCGCAGTACCGACACTATCTATAATGCGCGCAGGTACTTGCCAAGCTCGCTTATTCAAGTCGGACAACACCCCTATCGCCCCCGACTCCTCGACGCCAGCAACAATATGGTTGGACACAAACATTGCATCCTCCTTAGTTGCAGTGTAGTTATGAAGCGTCAACACGTCGCAAATAGCCTCAGCACTTACGCCTCTCGTGAGGTTTACCGCTGAACCTTCCGTATATAGCTCCTCTACACGACTGAATTGAGAAGAATAATTCGAGAACAACTTAAAAAACAGCGTACAGAGTATTATTAAAGAGAGTAGAAATGAGTATTTTTTTATTACATTCATAAAGATCTATTTTTATTCTTTACAGCGTTAACACACGAATCAGATCAACGCATTAACCACATAGATATCGTCATTAGGTACAAATGTAGCAAATTCCATATAAAATAGTGCAAATTTTTATATGAAATTTCAAATATTGATATGAATAACGCTAGTTCGAGAATTACTACTAGTGCATTAAAAACTTCTACAACTGCCCTGCGTGGGCAGTTTCTTACTCTATCTCTTACTGCCCTGCGCGGGCAGCGGCGGGGTGCTCCCATTGGTGGTCCCCGCGGAGCTATTCTTTTATTTACGGTTGTTAGTAAATCAATTCCTATTTTGTATAATCACAGACTCGCAAACATCCGTTTGCTCAACAACCGAAATATTTAATTTTAAGTGTTTATCATTTAACCCCTTAACACTAAACATTCAACGGTTTTTCGGTTCAGACACAAGAGTGTATGATAAATTTCAGAGGGATAGTTGGTTACTCAAATTTATTTGAAATAACCAACTATCCCTTTGAAATATTATAGCTTTAGGTATAATCCGAAAACCGCAAAACAAAAAGTTAAGCTCTGCGGGGAGCACCCCGCCCGTCGGAGGCAGTCCTCTGATTTATAAACCTCTGATCTTATCGTCAAATGCGGCAAGAGCTGCCTTTGCGCCTTCGCCCATCGAAATGATGATCTGCTTATAACTCACATCTGTAACATCACCTGCGGCGTAGATTCCCGCCTGCGAGGTGCGTCCATTGCGATCCACTTCGATCTCACCCGCGCGGTTCATATTCAGAGCATCCTTGAACACACTTGAGTTTGCCGAGAGCCCAATTTGTATAAAGATTCCATCGAGTTCGACAAGGTGTAGCTCATCGTTAGTACGATTTTTTACCTCCAAGGCGACGACCTTAGCTCCATTGCCAACGATCTTTGTTGTTTGGTATGAAGTGAAGATCTCAACATTGGGCAGGCTGCGGAGTTTATCTTGCAGAACATTATCCGCCTTGAGCTGATCCATAAACTCATACAAATAGACCTTCTCGCAGATTCCCGCGAGGTCGATAGCCGCCTCAACGCCTGAGTTTCCGCCACCTACAACCGCCACCTTTTTACCCTTAAAGAGAGGGCCATCGCAGTGGGGACAAAACGCTACGCCTCGACCGATATACTCCGACTCACCCTCGACCCCTAAGCGTCGCCACTGAGCACCCGTTGCAATAATCACCTGCTCCGACTCGATCACTTCACCACCTTTTATCTGCAATCGCTTGACCCCAGCTTCACTCTCAAAACTCTCTATTGTACGGTTCTCAAGTAGTTCAATATTCGAGTACTCCGACATATGGTGTTTAAGATCTGCCGCCAGCTTTACACCTGTTGTCGTTGGCACGGATGGCATATTTTCTATTGCTGAGGTCTCATTCACCTGACCGCCGATACGCTCTGCTACCACAGCTACCTTTAGACCCTTGCGAGCTAAGTATAGCGCTGCGGTTGCGCCCGCTGGACCAGCGCCTGCGATTGTGACATCATATGTGCGAGTAATTTGCTGTTGCTCTTGGTTACTGACCCCATATTTCGCCTCTAGTTTCGCAAGCAGATCGGCAATACCACCTCGCCCAACGTGCAGCAACACGCCATCGGCATAGACCGTAGGTACCGACTGAACGCCCAATCCATCTACCTCCGCCTGATACAGCGCTCCATCGACAGCCTCGTGCTTAATGCGAGGGTTGAGGATCGACATAATATTTAGCGACTGCACAACATCGGGACAGTTGGTACAGGTGAGCGACATATATGTCGTGAGGCTTACATCGCCAGCGATTGACTTGATGCGTTGTTGAGTAAACTCATCAGGCAGGTTTTTACCCTTGCCATCGAGATTCAAAATCGCAAGTAACAGCGAGGTGAACTCATGACCGTTAGGCACAGCCTTGAAGCTCACGCCACTCACCACGCCATCTTTAACAAGAGCTAATTTTAACGCCTCACCATCGGCTACTGTGAGTTCAATATTCTCGGATGTCTCTGCCACTTCACCAAGAAGCTCCACCATCTCCGCCCCTTTGGGGTGCGAGGGGTGAAGCTCCACGAGAAGTGTATATTGGGAGCTAAGTGAAGCGAAGATACTCCTCAGCTGCTCCTTCAATGCACTATCTAACATATCGTTAATTATTAGATTTTACCAACTAAGTCGATGCTTGGCTTAAGAGTCTCTGCTCCCTCGCTCCATTTTGCTGGGCACACCTCACCATCGTGCGTTGCGACAAATTGAGCAGCCTTAACCTTACGCATAAGCTCATCTGCGTTGCGACCAATCGAGTTGTCTTGTACCTCAGCGAGCTTCACTTGACCCTCTGGATTCACCACAAATGTTCCGCGGTAAGCCATTCCAGCCTCCTCGATCATAACGCCAAAGGCACGAGCTAGAACACCTGTTGGGTCTGCCAACATTGGGTAATTGATCTTCGCGATACTCTCCGAAGCGTCAGCCCACGCCTTGTGCACGAAGTGGGAGTCGCAGCTTACAGAGTAAACCTCAACGCCCATAGCTTGGAACTCGGCATATTTATCCGCCATATCGACAAGCTCCGTAGGGCACACAAAAGTGAAGTCTGCTGGGTAAAAGAAAAAAATTGCCCATTTACCCTTTACATCCTCTGATGATACTGTCTTGAACTCTCCGTTTTGATACGCTTGAACTGAAAAGTCTACAAGCTGTGAATTGATGATTGATTCCATAGTTTTCTATTTTTAAAATTGTTAATTGTTTTCTTTATGCAAAGATAAAGTGTTAAATATTACAATAAACCAAATTGATAATTCTTATAGCAGTATAAGTAAGTAGTGTAAAACAATTATTGCCATATTTTACACTACTTAATATTTATAGGCAAGGGTCTAATTTATCTCCTAGTAATAACTATAACAAATTCTTTGCTTTTTATCCATCACTATCCAATACTCACATTTTTAAAGTATTTAGTCATTAGCAATTCAACTCTCTCCAACTCTTCAGGTGTATTGTTATTGACATGTAACAACTCGTACTTAAGTCCTAATGCCTCGTATTTATGGATACCCAGCTTATGGTATGGTAAAATTTCAACCCGCTCGACCATCTTATACTCTGCGAACCTCTCACCCAATCGCTCTATATCCTCGGTGGCGTCGCTCACGGTGGGGACAAGTACATAACGCAACCAAAAGGGTTTGTTGTGTGTCTCCAACCATGTTGCCAAATTCAGTGTATGCTTATTCGATCTCGATGTCAATAGTGTATGCTTACTATCGTCTATCTGTTTTACATCCAGTAGAACCAAATCTGTCAACTGCAAAAGTTGTTCCACTTTACTATTCCACACACCTCCATTTGTATCAATACAAGTATGTATCCCAGCACTTCGAAATTTCTCGAAGAGCGGGATCAACTCGCTTGCCTGAAGCAGCGGCTCACCGCCTGAGAAGGTTACACCCCCTCGCTTACCGAAAAACGAGCGCACACTATCTACCTTCTCAAATATCTCCTCAGCTGAGACCTCCATACCCTTGCCCATCTCGATTGTATCGGGATTGGCGCAGTATAGGCAACGAAAGTTACACCCTTGAAGAAAGATGACGAACCGTAACCCCGGTCCGTCAACTGTTCCCATAGATTCGTATGAATGTACCCTTAACATGGCTACATCGCTTGGTGGAAGCTACGACTTATAACCTCTAGCTGATGCTCACGGCTCAGTTTCACGAAGTTCACAGCATAGCCCGATACGCGGATAGTTAGCTGCGGATATAGCTCAGGGTGGATCATCGCATCCTCCAACATCTCACGGTTTAGAACATTCACATTGAGGTGGTGCGCACCCTTAGTGAAGTAACCATCCAACATAGATGTAAGGTTCTCTACGCGATCCTCCTCGCTCTTACCGAGCGATTTTGGAACGATCGAGAATGTGTTACTGATACCATCTTGAGAGTCACGGTAGCGCAATTTTGCCACCGAACTAAGCGATGCAATAGCACCACT
>JBCQVD010000104.1:0-6614 GCA_047173405.1 Rikenellaceae bacterium | reverse complement strand
CTTGCTTTGGGTTCCTATTTCGTGTAATCACAATAAATCAAGAATTGATTTACCAACAATCGCTACAAAAGTTTAGCTCTGCAGGGAGCACCCTGCCGCTGTCTGCGCAGGACAGTAAGAAGCAATACAAATCAACAATAAGTTTTGGTTCTTACGAACCAACGCCCTCTGAGCGATTTTCTCGCAAGCGCAAAAATCGCTTTTTAGGAGGGAGGGCGAAAAACACGTATACAACTGCCCTGCGCGGGCGGCGGCGGGGTGCTCCCCGCGGAGCTGTTTTTGCCCTGTTATAGTACTTTATCTATACGTATACCTTTGTCTCGACTTCGCCTTGAAGGACATGTAGCGTATTTGAGACAAGTGTCTCAAGCTCATTCTCGCCTGGGTAGACCTTCACGGGGGCGATGAAATTACAGCGCTCACTGATCTTGCCTGTTACCGTCTCATTGTATGCAATACCTCCAGTGAGTATGATAGCCTCCACCTTACCACAAGTGACAGTGCTCATAGCGCCCACATCCTTGGCTACATTGTAGCAGAAGGCGTCGAATATAAGTCCCGCCTTAGCATCTCCGTCAAGGGCGGCATTCACCACGTCGAGCATCGAGTTTGTCCCGAGGTGAGACATTAAACCTCCTTGACCAACGATCATGTGTTGAATCTCGCTGCTTGTGTACTTGCCCGAAGCACATAACTCAGTGAGAGCAAGTGGCTCCACGCGTCCAGCACGCTCGGGGGAGAAACAACCACCACCCGAAAGTGCATTGGTAGTATCAATAACGCGACCATTGCTATGTACACTCACCGAGATTCCACCTCCCATATGTACCACAATAACATTTACCTCGTCGTACTTCTTACCACACTCTTTGGCGTAGATGCGAGCTATCGCCTTAGAGTTAAGTGCATGGAATGCAGATGTTCGAGGGATCTCCTTAAGACCGCTTATGCGCGCTACTGGTTCAAGCTCGTCAACAACTACGGGGTCAGCGATATACGCCTTAACACCCACTCTCTCGGCAATAGTGCGGGCGATGAGAGCACCCAAATTTGAGGCGTGCTCATGCGTTGCCTCCGCCGAATCTTTGTACAAAGCGTCATTCACCTCATACACACCACCCGCGATTGGTTTAACTAGACCACCGCGACCGACAACAGCCGATAACTCAGCTATGTCAAACCCCTTCTCCTTAAGCTCACCAAGAATCAACTCACGTCTCCAATCTAACTGCTCAATAACATGATTAAAACGCCCTAACTCCTCGGCGCTATGGCGAAGAGTTAACTCGAACAAAGGCTGTTCATCTATATAGATTGCAGCCTTCGTTGATGTGGATCCTGGGTTAATTGCTAAAATTTTGTAACTCATTTAACCCAACTTTTATATGTAAATAACCTAACCTAACCTAAATAACCTATTTTGCAGCTAAACACGCAAGTGCTATTGAGTAGAGCTTTGAGAGGCTTGTGTCGCCACGCGAAGTGAGAACACAAGGAACCTTAGTACCTACTACGATTGCAGCTAGCTCGCCTTTGCAGATGTGTGTCGCTGATTTGAAGAATACGTTTGCTGACTCGATATTTGGAAACAACAGACAGTCTGGATCTCCAGCGATTGACGAACCAGTAACCTTCTTGTGCTCGGCAACCTCTTTGTATAGAGCAACGTCGAGTGAGAGAGGTCCATCGACCATCACCTTTCCGAGTTGTCCGCGATCGGCCATCTTAGCGATAATAGCGCTCTCGTACGACGATACTACTGTTGGAAGCACTTGCTCCGATGGGGCGATACATGCGATCTTTGGAGTCTCGACACCTAGAAGTCTTGCTGTCGAGGCTAGGTAATCTACCAACTTTAGCTTCTGCTTGAAGTCTGGAAGTGGAATTACCGCGATATCCGAGATTGTGAGTAGCTTATGGTAGTTCTGCATCTCAATAATTGCAACGTGGCTAAGCACCCCCTTTGGAGGGAATAGTCCAGCCTCCTTATTGAGGATACCGCGCATGTATTTATCTGTTGAGACCAATCCTTTCATGAGTATGTCGGCATCGCCCGAGACCACCGAGGCTACAGCGCGACGCACACAGCCTACATCACTCTTCTCGTCGATAATCTGAAAAGCGTCGATATCCATACCCATTTCAGTGCATAAACCCTCGATGATTGATTTGTCACCGTAGAGTGTAGGCTCGATAATTCCCTCTTTGTATGCGTTGTACACCGCCTCTAGCGTGTGTGAGTCTTGTCCGTAAGCTACAGCTAAGCGTTTCTTACCACACTTGCGGGCTGCATCGACAATATCTGAAAGATTTTTTATCATTTTATTCTTTTATTTTAAGAGATTATAAGTATCTGTTGCAATGACTAACTCCTCATCGGTCTCGACCATAACTACGGCAACCTTAGAGGTTGGCTTCGAAAGAACTATATCTTGATTACGTACGCGGAAGATTAGATCTACATCTGTCTCCACACCCATAAACTCTAGCCCGCTGCAAACGATAGCCTTCATGTCGTGAGAGTTCTCACCTACGCCGCCCGTAAAGACGATTAGGTCGATGCCGCCCATTATGGCTGCGTACTGTGCTACGTAACGCTTGATGCGAGAGTAGTGCATGTCGCGGGCAATTATTGCTATCTCGTTGCCAGCCTCGTACTCGTCGTCAATATCGCGCATATCGCTCGAAATCTTGGTGAGTCCCCATACGCCAGACTCTTTGTTGAGCATTGAGATCAGTTCATCGTAGTTCATACCCTCCTTCTGGGCAATGTATGTCGCAGCGCTCACGTCGATGCTTCCGCTACGTGTACCCATCACCAAACCATCGAGAGGTGTGAAGCCCATTGAAGTGTCGATTGACTTACCATTAAGGATCGCCGTTACAGAACCACCATTACCGATGTGGCATGTAACAATCTTTGAGTTGTGGAAATCGAGACCAACCATCTCGGCACCCTTTTGAGCGACGAACTTGTGGCTAGTGCCGTGGAAGCCATACTTACGTACACGATACTTCTCGTAGTACTCGTATGGTATTGCGTATAGGTAGTTCTCTGCTGGTATTGTTTGGTGGAACGATGTGTCGAATACAGCAACCTGCTTGATGTTAGGGAGCACCTTGTCGATTGATAGTATACCCTCTAAGTTTGCAGGGTTGTGTAGCGGAGCTAGCTCAAAGAGCTTCTCGATCTTAGCCTCTACATTCTTGTCGACGATAACACTCTGGGGGAAGAACTCACCTCCATGCGCTACGCGGTGACCCACAGCCTTCACCTCGTCGAGTGATGTTATAACGCCATGCTCAGAGTCGAGCAGAGCCTTAAGTACAACTCTGATTCCTTCGGTGTGGTCGGGTATTGGCATTGTTGTTTTATATATCTCCTTGCCTACGGGTTTGTGTGTTAACACACCCTCGGCGAGACCTATTCTCTCAATTAGACCCTTTGCTAGTAGTTTGTGAGACTTCTCGTTCGCCATATCAATAACTTGATACTTAATTGACGAACTTCCACAGTTTAGAACCAGAATTACCATAGTTTTACGTTTTATTTATTCGACTTATTTTATCACCCACATCCTATCTAACCTAACACCTCGCGCCCACCTTTTGAGCAGCAGGCGTAGGTCACATTACATCGGTTCACTTAGAATTGCTCTGAATCTCGCCCTCTTGAGACGCTCTTTCTAAACGTCGAGGCTAAGTTTTTTAAGTGACTAGAGATGTAATCGTTTGCAAAAGTAAAAAAAAAGCGGTTAAAACCTATTAAAGATTTGTGATTTTTTAACTTTTTTTACAATTTTTTTGATCAACATCAAGTAGTGATTTGTATGTAAGATCAATACCCAATGCGCCTAGTGGTGCTGTTATAAAAATAGCAGTAACAGCAACAGTCAAAACAAGTTCGCCACAAGCTAGCCCCATAGATAATGGAATTGAGCCCATGGCAGCCTGAACCGTTGCTTTAGGGATATATGCGATCATGCAGAACAACCGCTCCTTAAAGTTAAAGTTGCCGACGAGAGTTGCTGCAAAGACACCCACCATACGCCACGTAATGACCAACAACAATAGCGCCACAACCTCCCATCCTGCGTGCGTTAGGTAGCCAATATCGACCGACGCTCCGACAAGGACAAAGAGAAGCATCTCGGCTGCGATCCACAACTTCGAGAACTTTGGCGATATTCGCCTAGCCAACACCTCGTGGAGTTGTAGTATGGTTGCGCCCATAGCCATCGTAGCCAAAAGCCCCGACACTGCAACTCTCCCCTTTAGGGCGCTCTCAAGGGTGATGAATAGAAAAGCTACGCTCATCAAGATTATCATCTTGAGCGAATCTCTCAAGTGGAAGCGTTTGAAGTATTGAACCAGCAACCAACCCACGGCAACACCGAGTACAAGTCCCAGAGCGATGGATGTAGGTACCTGCGCGAAGTCCGTGAGCGCTATCTCGCCCCCAGAGCCAAAGTTCAGAAGAGCCGTGAAGAGGACAATCACATATAGATCATCCACCGAGCTAGCCGCCATAATCATCTGCGGTATACCCTTCGTAACCCCATAGCCCTCCTCGGTCAACTTAAGCATCTTGGGGACAACCACCGCGGGAGATACCGCCGCAAGTACAGCGCCCATTAATGCAGCCTCCAAGTAAGATATACCTAGAAGCATCGGCGCAAGGATAACCACTCCTGCGATCTCGAAAGTCGCGGGTATAAAGCAGAGGAAAATAGCCGATGTGCCAGCTCGCCGTAGCGCCCCGATATCGAGAGCAAGCCCCGCGCGCATAAGGATGATTACCAGAGCTATCTGCCTTAATTCCAGCGAGATACTAAGTATCGAGGGGGAGAGTAACCCTAGCCCCGAAGAGCCTAGAATAACACCCGTTAGCAACATGCCAACAAGCGCTGGGAGACGTAGTTTCATAAAGACATACCCCAGAAACATTCCCAACAAAAAAATGTACGAAAGACTCTCTAGCATTGTTGTTATTAGTGTTTAAAATTTTATTAAAATCCTCTCTGCATAGAGTTTGAATAACAAGGATGAGCTTGGGGGCTTTGCGAAGCTGTTCAAACCGCAGCGTACTAATGTAAACTCTCAATCCTTTATAACTCTCTTATTATCAATGTGGTTTTTGACTGTAAAAACCAGAATCTACATAGGAGACTACATAGGGTTTGATTTAACCTTCAATTATCACCCTACAAAGGTAGACAATACTTTTGTAAAAACAATGGCTTTTTAGCCTCAAATTTTGCAAATCTTGTTTGCGGAGTTTTTTTAGATATATGCAAACTACACAATACACTACATCAGGATAATTTCTGCTGTATCTATTGGGATAAATCTTTTTAAATATCCCAGTCCCAAAAGCGCAAAATACTATTTCGCTTTTGATTAATCGTAACTTGAATATACGGATTTATCTCTTTCAGTTTAGTGATAAATTCCTCTTCACGAACGGGTGAAATCAAACCTGATTGAGCTCTACCTTTATGGTAAAACTTAACCTCTAATCTTTTGAGTGATGCAGCTGGAGATGAAAGGGAATTATACGATCGTTTTATTGTCTTGATTCTCGCAATATCAATAGTTGCCATCTTGAATCCAAGCACCCGAACAATTAAACTGTTTTCGGTAATCGTATAGTTTATTGAGACAAATAACGACAAGCAAATTAGCACTATAAATAGATAAACAATACCTGTTATCATACTCCTTGCAAATATATCTCCATCTATAAGAGGAAAAATGAGTACTCCAAATATTAAAACAAACAGTATTACACTAATGCGAGATCTGTATTTCATCGTTGTTTTGGTTATGCGGTTTTTACTTTAAGAGTTTTCGATTCTCAACTTCGGACAAGACTCGCATCTGTTGTATAGCCACGGTGTTGAGTTTTATTAATCTATCTCGTTGTGAGATGCCCTCGTTAATCAATACAGCATTAATATTTTCCATATTACTTAAACATATCAATTCATTAATAGTTGAGTAGTCTCGAATATTACCCTTTAAATCAAGGTTTGCCTCACGCCACTGCGAGGCAGTAATACCATAAAGTGCAACATTCAAAACGTCAGCCTCTGATGCATACACAAATGATGTCTGCTTTGGAGTAAGCCTCTCTGGGATAAGATTTGCTTTGATTGCATCGGTATGTATATGGTAGTTGATTTTTGCAAGTTCTCGTTTTGCTGACCAGCCAATCAACTTTTGCTCCTCCTCTTTGAGACGTTGAAATTCCTTTATTAAGTACAATTCAAACTCAACAGATACCCAGCTTGCAAACTTAAAAGCTATATCTCGCTGTGCATAAGTACCTCCGCCAGAGCCATTCTTAACTATAACACCTTTCGCATTTGTTAGCTCTATCCATCTAGATGGACTCATTGTAAAAGCGTTACTACCTGCCTCTAACAAAAGGGGGTCGAATTCGACCCCTTTAAACGATGGGTTGTTGAGTTTTTCCCACATGCCCAAATATTCTAAAGTGTTTTTAACTCTAAACCAATTTTTAACAACATCTTTCGGCTCAATAGGATTCTTTTGCCTTGCAATATCGGTAATGGATATATAATCAACACCATCAAGAGTAATTGTCTTAA
>JBCQVD010000009.1:0-33589 GCA_047173405.1 Rikenellaceae bacterium | reverse complement strand
CCTCGGGCGAGTATAGCAGCGGTCGACCGATGCGAATATCCTTAAACTTCGAAACTAGTGGCTCAGCATCGCGCTCGAGGGACTCCATCTCAACGCCATCTATAACGTGTGTCGGTTGTAAGATAACATGTGTATATCCATCTGCGAGGAGTTGAGCCAGAACTTGTGAAGGAGTATATTTCTGCACACCCTTACTTGAGAGTCTCTTAATTACCATGCGTGAAGTGTATGCCTCAACAACCTTTGCGTTTGAAAAGTGCGCTGCAACCTCTCCATTAATCTTGTCGAGCGTTAGTGCCCTCGTCTCGTCGTTGGTGGTTCCGAAGTGAACCATCACAATAGCGAGTTTATCACTTTGTGAGAGTGTTATCTTAGACTCTGCGTAGTTTGTCTTATTGGCTGATGCGCCAAAGAGAGCAGCTACAAAGAGAGTTAATAGGATAAATTTTTTCATGTCGAGCTAGTTAAATTTAACGGTCAGTGAGAGGAACAACGATCTTCCTGGGGAGAGTGTAGCGTAATTGCTATTATAAGCGCGGTCGTCGACATAATCAAATACATTCTCCACACCTACGGCAGGCTCCAGTACGATAGAGTCGAACTTAAAGGCGTGTGATGTTGTTAGATCCCACAATCTATATGATGGCGCATAACCATAACTAGAGGAGTATCTCTTGTCACTGATACGACCATTTACAGCAACTTTGAGCTGATAGTCACTCCAGTCATGCACCCACGATGCGTTGCACGTAAACACATGTGGAACACTTCTATCCGTTGGCATACCTGTGTCATAATCCTCTGTGTCAAGGTAGTTGTAACCTGCACCTATCAACAATCCATATCCTGGAGATATATTGATCGAAGCATTGACCCCTTTCACTTGTGCCTTAGATGAGTTGATGAGTTTATTAACCGAGGTATAGCCTCCTTCGCCGTAGTTGTCGGCGTCGTCACCCGTGGCGATAGTCTCATATACGATTAGATTCTTGATATCGTTCTGGAAGATGGTAACTGATAGAGATAACCACTTGTTGCTATACTCAGCATTGAGCGAGAAGTACTCGCTTGTCTCTGGATCAAGATCCGCATTGGGTAGGTTTAGCGAGCCACTCGAAAGTGTCGATGGAGCGTATAGATCTGACAAGGATGGCGCCTTGAAGCCCGTTGCGTAGCCAGCGCGAACATTTAGTCCTTTGAGGTTGTAGCGCAGCGATGCGTGATACGTTAGGTGGCTATGGAACGCCTCGCTATAGTTATATCTAAGACCAGCTAAGGCTGTGAAGTGGTCACAGAAGCCGATCTCATACTGCGAGAATAGCGCTGTTGTATAGGTATCCTCCCAGTCAATGCTCTCGGATACGCTCGACAACGACTCGTGGGTATACTCCAAGCCCGACGCCAAGAGACCGCCGTTCTCGAAGTTGTGGAATGACTTAAGGCTCGCGTTGTGGTAGTGCGTGTTCTTTCTCTCTACAAGCTCTCCCGCAAGAGTTCCGTTAGCCTCACTGTCGAAGTAGTCGTACGATGAGGTGTAGTGGTCTGAGTAGTAGTCAAGCTCCAAGCGGTTGAAGTTTTCTAACTTATATACAACCCCTGCACCGAGAGTATAATCCTCATGGTCCATATCATATTTGTATGCGCTGTGAGCCTCTGAAGAGGTCTGTGGACGGGTTGTTACATAGTCATAGTATGAACCGTGAACCTTAAACGATAGCTTTTCGCTTAGCAAGTACTCGAAACTCTGAGAGAAGAGGTTATTCTTGAATCCCACAGACGAAGGGCGATTGGTTATCTCTGCGTCGTCACCCGACCCAGCGTATGGACTAAGCTGCCAACCATCCGACTCATTGCGACTAAAGCTAGTCGAAGATAGTAGTTTGCCTCGTCTAACATCGGCGTTTATTGAGTTCTTGAACCTTCCGTGAGTCGAGATATTTGTGCGCATCACGCCTGACACTGAATTCTCGTCGCTCTTCGAACCCTCAGTTACAATATTGACAACTCCACCAATAGCGTTTGTTCCATACATCACTGATGCAGCTCCCGAGAGAATCTCTATTCGAGTAACTTTGCTGATGTCAATTCGCGCGTAGGCACCATCTCCATACATGCGCTTACCATTCTCGAGGAATACAAAGTAGTCATCCTCCAATCCATTAAGAGATACCGTTGTACCCATACCGTTGGTCATCACCGTGATGTTGGGTGATAGCTTCACCAAAGCATCCTCCAAAGAGAGAATATTGCCCTGCTTTAACTCCTCCGCCGTGATTACTGCAATAGGCGTGGGACTCTCCTTGAGCCTGCGTGGTGTGCCTGTCGCGGTCACAACAACTTGATTGACATCCAAATTGCGCCACACCGAGTCGGCCTTTTCGCGGTTTTGATTGTCGTTTGCGTAGATCTCCGCACCGCCACATAGCAGCAGTGCTAACGTAACTAAAATCTCTTTTTTCATAAAAAAGTTTTTTTAACTACGGGTAATAAATTTGTGAGAATTAAGTCCACTAGATCCCTGTTCTTTGTGTATGCTTTTGATCTTATCAGCATCTAACACACAGCACATCTCTCGATAGATAAATTCGCAGCCCTTGTACCCGAAAGCTGGTTAATAAAATTTGTACAAAGGCAGGTCTTCTGACTTATTCCTACTTCAACGCCTTCCCAGTAGACGGTTACTACCAGTGGCTTAGAGTGTTGAAGCATGCTCTTAAACTCAAGAGCTAGAACTTACAGCAGCGGGAACTGCTCGGGATTTACACCCGATTCCCTTTTAATCGCCATAGAGATATACTCCATAGAGGCGAACCAATGCGCTGCAAAGGTAACCATAATTACACAAAATGCAAGAGTGAGAGGTTAATTTTTAATGTTGAGTGTTTAATGTTGAGTGTTTAGTTCCTTAGCATTTAATGTTTAACATTTCGCTTGTTAGTCTAACAAGCGCCAATAAAAGTTAAGCTCTGCGGGGAGCACCCCGCCCGCCGGAGGCAGTCCTCAAGTATGAAGAAGATTTTTTGGTTCTTACGAACCAACGCCCTCTGAGCAATTTTCCCGCAAGCGCAAAAATTGCTTTTCAGGAGGGAGGGCGAAAACAACTATACAACTGCCCTGCGCGGGCAGCGGCGGGGTGCTCCCCGCGGAGCTGTGAGTTATTATTTTAGATCGACTATAATTACTTGCTCCTTGTTTGTGGCGCACTGAGCCACCACATCGCCCGCGGCTGAGAGCACGGAGCTATTACCCATAAAATCAATCTGCGCGCGCGTGTCACGACCAACGCAATTAACACCTATCACATTTGCTCGATTCTCCACAGCCCTCTCTTTGAGCAGCGTGCTCCAATCCTCACTTCGCGAAGTTGGCCAATTGGCAATATATATCGCCGTGTCGTAGCGACCTTTATTTGCGCTCCACTCGCTAAAGCGTAGATCATAACATATATATGTCGCAAAGCGATGCCCCTTGATGTCAACCACTAGATGCTTGTCGCCAGGCGTGAAGCTGCCGTGTTTAAAACAGTTATGTTTGTCATACACATGATACTCGCCCGAGGGTCTAACCGCGAGTAGCCTATTGTAAAACAGCCCCTCCTCGCTATATATCACCGAACCCATAACCACTGCGCGCGTGCTCTTAGCCCACTGCTGCATCACCTCAAGGCTCTCTTGATACCTCCGCGCAACCGCTTGGCGTGATGCTGCGCCCTGCTCCTTAGATTTTTTTTGCATATCACACCCCGAAGTAAACAGTTCAGGGAGAATAATCAAATCACACCCTTCGATAGCTGTGATTTTAGGTGCTAGCATCTCTATATTTCGATCTACATCGCCCCACTCAAATGCAGGCTGCACAACAGCGACCCTCACAGGGGACGCAGCGCATAACTCACCACAAAAAAGAAGTAAACCGCAAAGCAACATCATCGCCCAGGGGGCTAAAGATCTATCTATCTTCTTTCTCACGTAATTTTACTTTTTAAGCTTAGGTATCTCACCCTCAAAGCTCAAGCGCACGGTATAGGCAGCGGACTCTTTATCAACATCTGGCGGGAGCGTAACCCTCAAACATTTGCTATTTTGACGCCATTTAACGCTCTGCTTAGTGGATACAAGCTCTGCGCTCTTAATGCTGCGGAGGTCTATATTCGCACTAGAGAGCACACGAATATCGTAACTTGGCTTATATCCTAAGAGGTGGATATATAGATTTCTTGAATCTTTACTTCGCACAAAACGCACATCATCGGCAGTGTACTCAACCATATCACCATCCATGTGCTCTTTAGGATGCGTTGGACCCTCGCCATAAACATCCCATGCGCGTGTTGCGTAGACACCCTCACCATTCTTAGACAACCACTCTCCAACACTTAGTATCGAGCGGCGCGCTAGCTCTGGAATCTCGCCATCTGCCTTTGGTCCTATATTAAGAAGTAGAACTCCATTTTTCGAGATTATATCAAGCAGCATATCCACCACCTGGTTCGACGATCGGTACTCCTCGTCGGGAGCATATGACCAACTCTTAAGCCCTAACGAGGTGTCATTCATCCACAACACATCACTCACGCTGCTCATTCCTCCACGCTCAACATCGAGCACCGCGGAGCCGACGGGTAGATTCTCCACCCCCTTATAAGCAACCACCACCTCGGGGGAGTGTGTTGACGATACACCCCAATCATTCGCTTTGTTGTAGTACCACGACAAGAAGTTCATTCGTGTTTGACGACCGTAGGGTTTAATATTCCAGCACCAATCAAACCACACTAAATCGGGGCGATACCTCTCCACGAGTTCAGTGGTACGTGCCCACCACTTAGCGACATCCTCAGCGTCGGGATTTGCCGAGCCGTACATCGTTGAGCTTTTGGCGTCATATCCATTTTTGTGGTTAAATCCAAAGAAGCGAGAGTTCCATGCCGAGTGGTTTGAGACACCAAAATGCAACCCTCGAGAGCGCACCGCATGCTCCATCTCTGCCACAAAATCGCGTTTTGGACCTGTTGTAAAGGAGTTGGTAGGTGTTGTCTTAGAGTCCCACAACGGGTAATTGTCATGGTGCATAGCCATCATAGTGAAGAACTTAGCACCTCCCGCCTTAAATAGTCCAGCCCACTCGTCGGCATCAAAGCGCTCGGTTTTCCATAGAGGGATAAAGTCCTTATATCCGAATTTTGAGGGATCGCCATACTTCGCACGGTGGTAGGCTGCGGTCTTTTGACCTCGCGACTCATCACCCTCATTGACATACATCCAGCGACCATACCACTCCGCAGCGTGATCGCCAGCGTAGCTTGGCACAGAGTATAGCCCCCAGTGCACCCAATAACCAAGTTTAGCATCTTGATACCACTCTGGTGGATTATACTGCTCCAATGACTCATCGGTAGCATAGAAGTCTCTTTGAGCCGAAGCTGTCGAGACCACCACACTTAACAACACTGCACAAAAGAAAGATCTCATAATATTATTTTTTTTAGTTGGTTTCGTAGTAGGTTATCCTATCGCCTCGCAAAGAGCTGCACAGAGTGATGAGGCGCCGATCCTAAAAAGCTCTGGCACAAGCCACTCTTCACCCAAAACCTCCTCTACGATAGTGTAGTACAACGCAGCATCAGTGTTGCTCTTGACTCCTCCCGCAACCTTAAGACCCACACGTTTTCCCGTTGCTGCGTAGTACTCCTTGATCGCCAAAGCCATAACTACTGCCGCCTCGGGTGCCGCTCCAATAGCTGTTTTGCCTGTTGATGTCTTGATAAAATCGGCTCCTGCGCACATGCTGAGCATCGAAGCCTTATATATTAGATCGTAGCTCTTAAGCTCGCCCGACTCGATGATAACCTTAAGCGTTACATCTTCGTCAATCTCCTCACGTAGAAGCTCCACCTCGCTTGCCGCCTCCTCGAAGCGCCCACAAAGCACCTTGCCTACATTGAGTACAATATCGACCTCATCGGCTCCATTCTCCACCGCCATGGCCGACTCCAGCGCCTTGACCTCCATAAAGGTCTGCGAAGCGGGAAAGCCTCCACTCACCGCCACGATACGTATGGGCGAGCCATCAATCTCCATAGCTACACTCTCCACAAAGGGTGGATAGACACATATTCCCGCCACTTGAGGAAGCTCAGGGTGCTCACTGCCCAATCGTACAGCCGCGCGTGCAAACTCGCGTACCGACTCCTCGTTGTCGCAGCACGAAAGTGTTGTTAGATCAACCATCGAGAGGCACTGCTTATATACCTCAACAGATTGATTCTGCGAAACACGTTCACCAACGCGACGAAGTAACTGATCGACCACCTCCGCTGTGGGTATAGAGTTGAATTGTTGTAGAGCCTCCATAACTATAAGTACTTTATTTCATCGCTTTTGCTACAAAGATATAAAAAAAATATTAGTATATGGATTTTAGTTGCTAGTTTTTAGTTGCTAGTTTGGGAATTTATATCTAAAACTAAGAACTAAAAGCTAATTTCTGCTATTTTCATCTGTTAATAGCAAACTTTAGTTTGCGTAAATGGAGTGGAGGAGAAGGGTGATGAAGTTTACTTCAATCATCCATCTCCTCCACTTCAATAGGCTTGAATAAAGACTACCTAACAGATGCAATACAAAGAGTAGCTCCGCGGGGAGCACCCCGCCCGCCGGAGGCAGTCCTCGGATATACTAAAAAATAATTATTAAATTAGCTATTTAGTATCTCCACCTGCTGCTGTACAGACTCCTCATGTATTGCCTGAAGAATAGACTTCACAAACTCAGGATTCATAGCCATAACATTAGCATCTTGAGAGCGACGCTCAAGGATCTCCTCATAGCGATTAGCTTGCAAGATTGGCATATTATGCTCCTTCTTGTATGTTCCGATCTCGCGTGAGATACGCATACGTTTTGCGATCAACTCCAACAACGAGCTATCAAGATCATCAATTTGACGACGTAGACCTGTCAAATCCTCGGTTGAGATACTTCCATCGCGGATAACGAGTGAATCTATTACCTCCTTAAGAGCGTCTGGTGTAAGCTGCTGCGAAGCATCACTCCACGCGTCGCATGGGTTGCAGTGAGACTCAACGATAAGACCATTAAAACCTAGATCCATCGCCTGCTGGCTCAATGGCTGGATCAACTCTCTCTTGCCACTGATGTGGCTAGGGTCGCAGAAGATCGGAAGATCGGGCATGCGACGACGCAACTCAATAGGAATAGCCCACTGTGGAACATTACGATAAATTGTCTTGTCGTATGTCGCAAAACCGCGGTGAATAGCTCCCAAACGACGAATACCTGCATTATAGAGACGCTGCATACCACCAATCCATAGCTCCAAATCTGGGCTTACTGGGTTCTTAACAAGCACTGGAATATCCACACCGCGAAGGGCATCGGCTACCTCCTGCACAGCAAAAGGGTTAGCTGTGGTACGTGCTCCGATCCACAAAAGGTCGATACCGCCCTTAAGTGCTTGGTAGACGTGCTCTGCGGTAGCCACCTCGGTAGAGGTAAGCATACCTGTCTCCATCTTAACACGACGCAACCAGTGGATACCCTCCTTGCCAATACCCTCGAAGCCTCCTGGCTTGGTACGTGGTTTCCAGATTCCTGCACGGAAAATCTTCACTCCGTTTTGCGCCAACATCTTGGCTGTGCTAAGCACCTGACCCTCGGTTTCGGCGCTACATGGTCCCGCGATGAGCTGTGGACGCGATGCGTCTAGCTCGGGGAATAGAATTGGGTTAATCTCTTTCATTGTTATTTTATATGTTATTTTTTTGACTCTCTAATTCTCTCTAGCGCCTCTCTCATGCGCTCCTCGGTAGCACACAACGAGATGCGTACATACCTCTCACCAGCACTTCCGAAGATAAAACCAGGGGTGATAAAGACCCTCGCATCATCTAAAACTCTATCACACAACACCTCAGCAGACACCTCGTCGGAGGGTATGGCGCCCCACAAAAAGAGACCCACCTGCGAAGCATCGAAGCGGCAACCCAACTCCTCGAGGATCTCGGCGGCTATCACGCGGCGGCTAGCGTAGACGCCATTAAGCTCCTTGTTCCAGTCATCTCCCAGCTTTAGAGCCTCCGCTGCTGCGAGCTGTAGGGGCTTGAACATTCCAGAATCAATGTTGCTCTTAACTCTTAGTATCCACTCCACAAACTGAGCATTTGTTGTGAGCATACCCAAGCGCCAGCCCGCCATATTGTGGCTTTTACTTAGCGAATTAAGCTCTATACAGCACTCCTTAGCCCCTTCAACCTCCATAATACTCATAGGTCGAGGGTTCAAGATGAGACTATAAGGGTTGTCGTTGATAATGATTATCGAGTGTTTGCGCGCAAACTCAACAACACGCTCAAAAAGCTCTCGTGTAGCGTTTGTTCCTGTCGGCATATTAGGGTAGTTGATCCACATCAACTTAATACGCTCGAGAGGCAACTTCTCAAGTGCCTCGAAATCGGGCATCCAGCCACCCTCCTCACAAAGATCGTAGGCAAAGACCTCCGCTTGAGCTAGTTTACTCACCGAAGCGTATGTCGGATAGCCAGGGTTGGGGATCAACACTCCATCGCCCGCGTTGATAAAAGCCATTGTGATGTGTAGAATTCCCTCCTTAGAACCTATCAGAGGTAGTATTTCGCGCTGAGGATCAACCTCGACGCCATAGACTTTGTTGTACCACTCTGCTAGTCCTGCTCGAAGCTCTGGGATACCTACATACGACTGGTAGGAGTGGTTGTTGGGGTTTTCGCTCTCAGAACAAAGAGCCTCGATAACAGTTGCGTGTGGTGGTCGGTCTGGACCTCCGATACCTAATGATATTATATCTTGACCTGCGGCGTTAAGCGCTGCGATCTCGCGAAGTTTCTTTGAAAAATAGTACTCGCTAACCTGCTCGATACGCTTGGCAGGTGTAAATTTATTGAGGGTTGTTACACTGGACATACTCGCCTAAAATCTTTAAATCATTTGTTAGAGGTCTAATCGCCTCAATACTCTGTGCATAACGCACCCTGTCGTCAAATACAACATCTACATAGAAGTGATACTCCCACTCGCGACCAATAACTGGCAGTGACTGTATCTTCGAGAGGTTAACATCGTAGAACGAAAGAATCGTTAGAACCTTCGACAATGAACCCGAAGAGTGGGGTAGCGCAAATGAAAGTGACGCTTTGTTTACCTCCTTTTGATTAACCAAAGTGCGCGCGATGCTCTCATCTGCCAACATCAAGAAACGCGTGAAGTTGCGCTTGTTTGTCTCAACACCTCGCTCGATGACCTTCAAGCCGTAGAGCTGAGCGGCGTACTCGCTACAAATAGCCGCATGGTGTGATAGTGATTTCTGGGCGATCTCCTTAGCACTGCCCGCCGTATCGTCACGCTCCACAACTTTAATATTTGGATGTGCATCCAACCAGTTGCGACACTGCATGAGGGCTATTGGGTGGGAGTTAACCTCCTCTATATCAGACAACTCCTCATTTGGAAGAATCGCTATATTCTGCGAGATGCGAAGCTTATGCTCTCCGATAATACGCAGATTACTCTGTTGTAGAAGCTCGTGGTTCTGGAGTAGTGAACCCGCGATAGTATTCTCTATCGCCATCACTCCTAACAGATTACGATCTGCCGCCAATTGCTCGAACATAGAAGGGAATGTCTCGCACTCAACAACTGCGATCTTCTCCTCGCCAAAGAAGTTGCGTGCCGCCTCCTCGTGGAAGCATCCCGAAACACCCTGTATTGTTACCTGTTTCATTATATAATAAAATATTTACACAAATTCACAAAAAAAATATTCGCGCCAAGTTAAAAAAAAGTCCCACCTAACTTAGGCGGGACTCTCTATATCTGTACTCTCTTTATGACTTTATAGCACACATACGATCTCCCGCCCTCTTTCCAAAATAAAAGAAGTAACCAAAATAGAAGAAGTAATATCGTAAGTTTGTCATAAAAAATAACTTGTCGCTATATGTAATAGTATCCAAGTGCAAACGTAGGCAAAATATTTTAATAATGCAAGATTCCAGATTATTTTTTATCTCTTTTTTACTATTTGCCCAAAAAATTGTCATTTTTTGCATCTAACAGCTAATAGCTGTTTAGTGTTTAGTGTTCAATGTTGAGCTGTAAGTTTCTTAACATTTAACGCTTAACGGTCATTTCGGGTTTGTAGAACGCAGTTCTTAAACCATACCGAGAAAAAAAGTTTAGCTCCGCGGGGAGCACCCCGCCCGTCGGAGACAGTCCTCGGAATTACATGCAATATATTTTGGTTCTTACGAACCAACGCCCTCTGAGCGATTTTCTCGCGAGCGCAAAAATCGCTTTTTAGGAGGGAGGGCGATAGAGTTCCTGATAGTTCGAGGACTGCCCTGCGCGGGCGGCGGCGGGGTGCTCCCCGCAGAGCTGAATTAAAATAGCTAGAATAATAAATACCGCCCCACAAGAATGCAGGGCGGTATTACTTATTAGCTTGAAGTGTACTACTCCTCGCCTAGGATCTCAAGGATCTTAGTTGCGGCAGTAGCGATAGGTGTACCAGGGCCGAAGATTGCGGCAGCTCCATCTTTGTAGAGCTGATCGTAATCCTGAGCTGGGATAACACCACCCACGATAACTACGATATCCTCACGTCCGAGCTTAGTAAGCTCCTCGATGATCTGTGGCACAAGGGTAAGGTGACCCGCAGCAAGTGATGATACACCAACTACGTGAACGTCATTCTCTACCGCCTGCTTTGCAGCCTCCTCAGGAGTCTGGAAGAGTGGTCCCATGTCGACGTCGAAACCTATGTCGGCATAACCCGTAGCGACAACCTTAGCACCGCGGTCGTGACCATCCTGTCCCAACTTAGCGATCATAATACGTGGCTGACGACCCTCGCGCTTCGCGAAGTCTGCTGCCATATCTTTTGCCTTAGCAAATGCTGAATCTGATTTCACCTCTGCACTATATATTCCTGAAATTGAACGAATAACAGCTTGGTAGCGACCAACCTCAACCTCACAAGCATCCGAGATCTCGCCTAGTGAAGCGCGTAGTTTAGCTGCCTCAACAGCAAGAGCTAGAAGGTTACCCTCACCACTCTTAACACACGCGGTGATAGCTGCTAGAGCTGCCTTAACTGCTGCCTCGTCGCGACCTGCCTTCAAAGCGTTAAGGCGCTCGATCTGGCTGATACGTACTGCTGTGTTATCAACAGCGAGGATGTCGATTGGATCCTCCTTCTCGAGGCGGTACTCGTTGATACCGATGATCTTCTCATTTCCTGAGTCGATACGAGCCTGCTTACGTGCTGAAGCCTCCTCGATACGCATCTTTGGTAGACCAGTCTCGATAGCCTTAGCCATACCGCCTAGCTCCTCAACCTCCTGGATCAAAGCCCACGCCTTATCAGCGATCTCGTTAGTCAAGCTCTCGATATAGTAAGAACCTGCCCATGGATCAACCTCGCGGCAGATATTAGTCTCCTCTTGGATATAGATCTGAGTATTACGTGCGATACGAGCCGAGAAGTCGGTAGGTAGTGCGATAGCCTCATCAAGGGCGTTGGTGTGGAGCGACTGAGTGTGACCTAGCGCTGCACCCATAGCCTCGATAGCTGTACGTGCTACGTTGTTAAATGGATCCTGCTCAGTGAGTGACCATCCCGAAGTTTGAGAGTGGGTACGTAGAGCCAACGATTTAGGGTTCTTAGGGTTGAACTGCTTAACGATCTTAGCCCACAACATACGTGCTGCGCGCATCTTAGCGATCTCCATAAAGTGGTTCATACCGATAGCCCAGAAGAACGACAAGCGTGGTGCGAAAGAGTCGATAGACATACCTGCGTTTACTCCCGCGCGAAGGTACTCAAGACCATCCGCCAATGTGTAAGCAAGCTCGATATCTGCGGTAGCTCCAGCCTCCTGCATGTGGTAACCAGAGATTGAGATAGAGTTGAACTTAGGCATGTTCTGTGATGTGTACTCGAAGATATCGGCGATGATCTTCATCGAGAACTTAGGTGGGTAAATATATGTATTACGCACCATGAACTCCTTAAGGATATCGTTCTGGATAGTACCAGCCAATTGGTCGAGAGTACAGCCCTGCTCCATACCTGTAACGATATAGAACGCAAGGATTGGAAGTACCGCACCGTTCATTGTCATTGATACAGACATCTTGTCGAGTGGAATACCATTGAAAAGAACCTTCATATCCTCTACTGAGCAGATAGATACTCCAGCCTTACCAACGTCACCTACCACGCGAGGGTGGTCGGCATCGTATCCACGGTGAGTAGCGAGGTCAAACGCTACCGAGAGACCCTTCTGTCCTGCAGCAAGGTTACGGCGGTAGAAGGCGTTAGACTCTTCAGCGGTTGAGAATCCTGCATACTGGCGGATAGTCCATGGACGCATAACATACATTGTAGAGTATGGTCCGCGTAGGAATGGCGCGATACCTGCGGCGTAGTTGAGGTGCTCCATGCCCTCAAGGTCTGCCTCCGAGTAGCAACCCTTAACAGGAATCTGCTCGGCTGTGAGCCATGGTTCTGTTTGACCACAACCCTTTTTAGAGGCACAACAACTCTTGTGCTCGCCTCCTGCGTATTGTAAATTTGAAAATTTTGCTCTCATAATCTTAGATTCCCATCTCTTTAAGGTAGAACTTCAGAGTCTCAAGCACGTTGCTCTTGACATTGATAAAGTTGGTGACGCCCTGTGCCTTAAGCTCCTCAGTGCAAGCTGGAGCACCCGCCACAACAAGTATAGCGCGTGATTGAAGTAGCTCTTTAACTTGAGGTGCGAGAGTTGCATAGTCATCATCCGAAGAGCAGATAACAACGATCTCAGCTCCTGCTGCAACGGCTGCCTCAACGCCCTCCTCGACACTCTTGAAGTAGGTGTTGTCTTGAACCTTGATACCTGCACATGCGAAGAAGTTACAAGCGAACTGTGAACGTGCACGAGCCATACCCAAGTTGCCGCATGTAAGCATGAACGCCTTAGGCTCCTTGCCCGAGCGGTCAACCTCCAAGCGCATAGACTCGAACGCCATAGCACCACGGTATGGTTTAAGGGTGTTGCCCTCAGCCTGCTTGCGAGTAACAGCGCAAGAGCAAAGACCCTCAGCTGCAACCTCTGTGAAGTTAGGGTATTGGTTAGCACCAAGAAGGATCTGGCGACGTGTAGCGATATTCTTATCCTTAGCTGCTGCTGAGGCATCAACACGCTCTACGATAAAGCCCTCCTTGAATGAAGCGCAGTAACCGCCCTTCTCCTCGCACTCCAAGAATAGCTTCCAAGCCTCTTGTGAGATACTCTGAGTAAGGTTCTCGATATAGTACGATCCTCCTGCTACGTCGCTCACCTGGTCGAAGTGCGACTCATGCTTAAGGAGTAGCTCTGTGTTACGAGCGATACGCTTAGAGAATGTGTCTGGAGTCTCGAACGAAGCGTTGAAAGGAAGCACCTCAAGTGAGTGAACACCTGCGATAGCTGCCGACATAGCCTCCGTTGTGCCACGCAACATATTCACGTATGGGTCGTAAGCTGTCTGGTTCCACTTAGATGTAGAGGCGTGAAGCATCATCTTAGCAGCACACATCTTCTCGCCATCGGCGATGTAACCCTTCACGATATTAGCCCACAACAGACGTGCAGCGCGGATCTTAGCGATCTCCATGAAGTAGTTTGATGAGATGCTCGAAGAGAAGCGCATCTTGCGAGCTACCTGAGCGATAGTGAGACCCTTCTCCATTAGGCGAACGATGTAGTCGTGACCCGCTGAGAGCATGAAAGCTAGCTCCTCGACGATTGTCGAACCAGAGTTGCCGAAGTGGTCGCCACCAACATTGATAACGCGGAAGTGCTTGTAGTCAGCGCTCGCCTTGATAAGCTCGGCGATAGCCTCGAAGCACTGCTCGCCATCACCGCCACACACGAAGTCACCATCAACAGAGAGGTTCTTAACGATTGGGTCGATGTCGAAAGCGACACGAACGTCAGCAGGCTCGATACCCTCTTTTTGAACCTTCGCAAGCATCAACTTTGCAGTAGATACAAGTGAAGAGCCAAGGAAGCAGATCTCAACGGCAGGGATACAGATACCTTTTAGTAGAGTGTCAAGCTCGTCGGCTGTGATGCCACCCTCGGGGAGGATGAAACCAACTGAGTCGATACCCTTACCAAGGATGTCGAGAGCTTCAGCGTTAGCAGCCTCAACAGAGGTTACCTCTACGCTTTGATAGATACGCCAGTGGTTGTGAGCGCGAACGCCACGAACGAAGGGGAAAGCCCCTGGTTTGCCACCGATAAATTGAATACCCTCAAGGTCCTCAGCGCGATAGTATGGTCGAACCTTGATTCCCTCGGGGCTTTTCCATACTAGTTTACGCTCATAATCGGCACCTTTGAGGTCGGCTGTGATAACCTGTTCCCACTGCTCGGTTGTAACGGGTGGAAATTCAGCAAATAGCCTCTCTTGTTTGGTGTTTGTCATAACTTTATAGAGATTAGTATTAGTACATGTCTTAATTCTATTGTTGATTTAATCAAGTATTCAAATTTCACACTTGAGCACATAAATCATGTAAAGGTATAAAAAACTTTTTATATCCTAGAAAAAATAATAATTTTTTAACATAAATCAATGTTTTTTTAATGTTTAGGGGTTAGAGTTTAGTGGTTAGTTCCTTAACATTTAACATTAAACCACTTAACATTAACCACTAAACATTCACACTACCTATATATTAAATAGCCTCTGCGCATTACGTGTTGTGGCGTCGGCTACCTCTTGGGCGCTCACCCCTTTGATATTTGCTATATGTGCTGCGATAAGTGGTATATACTGCGACTCGTTGCGCTTACCTCGGTGTGGCGTAGGCGTTAGGTATGGAGCGTCGGTTTCGAGGAGTAGATCATCTAGCTCGATCTCCTTTACTACATCCCCGAGCTTCGAGTTCTTGAATGTCACAACACCTCCAATGGCGAAGTAAAACTCACCGCATGCCTTCACTCTGCGGTATATCTCGACATCCCCCGAAAAGGCGTGCAGTACACCCCTTAATCCGCGCCCTGCGAAGCTCTCTATGACCTCAAGGGCAGGCGCCCAAGCATCTCTCACATGTACCGCGATGGGTAATGAGTACTCCAGCGCCAGCTCTATCTGCTCGGTGAACGCTTCGCGCTGCTCTGCCTCAAACTCCTTACTCCAATATAGGTCAAGCCCAATCTCACCAACGGCAACAAAACGTGACGCGTCAGCTCGTAGCTCACCTCTTACCGCCTCTATCTCCTCACGCCACGCGGGGTTTTCGTTGATGGAGGTGGGGTGCACCCCCACCATAGCATAACATGTGTCGGGGTATGCTGCCGCCATCTCTAGCATGGCGCGACGCGACGCAATGTCAACATCGGCAAGGAGGATCTTGTCAACCCCTGCCGCACGCGAACGCTCAACCATCTCTCGACGGTCTGTGTCGTAGCACTCATCATAGAGATGAGCGTGTGTATCAATATATTTCATAATTTCATATCTTACCCCACCCCTAAATCCCCTCCCTCGGGGCGGGGACTTGGTCGAGTTCGAAATAATTCTCGAACTCACGTTAATATTAGTGGTGTGCTAATTAACTGTTTGGTATATAGTTGTTTGTGGTCTTTTCTGTATTTTTGATTTGGTTAGCGTAGCGTTCGATTGTTAGTAGCAGGCGTAGCCTACGTCGCTATATATTGATAACGGAGCGATAAAGCAATGTTGTAATCGAACATTTATCAATATGTAGTAGATTGAGAATTTATTTTTATTCGTGTTGAGTTTAAATGCTTTTGCATTTAATAAATTTTGAGATTTAAGTCGTTACGTAAATTTATTTACGATAATGGCTTTAAACTCAAAATATTAGAACGAAGTATCTAATCCCAATACGCTACAAAAGAAATGCTCCGCGGGGAGCACCCCGCCGCCGCCCGCGTAGGGCAGTTGTATAAGTTTTTAATGCACCAGTAGTAATTTCATAGTAATAAATTTACGTGAGGTCGATTAATCGTTCGTATAGATTTCCTGGCAGTACCCTTATAGCCCCCGCTATCTCGAGTGTTACCAAAAGCGAGGATAGCTCACCAGCACTCAGTGCGCTTAACTCTTGAAGTGTCGATATGTGTAGCGGGTCGTCGCCTCTAAAGCAACATAACAATCCTCGCTCATCTGCGGAGAGTTCAATTTGAGGGCGCGACGCGCGACGAGGCGTCGGCTCATTGAGTAGCCCCTCCTCGATATCCCACATCATCTCGCGGATAATATCTTCACCGCTGGTGATCGCCTGCGCTACGCCATCACGTATGAGCATGTTACACCCCCTCGACATCGAGTCCGTAATGCGTCCAGGTAGAGCGCCCACAATACGCGCATAGTCGTGCGCCATGCGAGCGGTAGCCATCGAGCCACCTCTCAGCGGACTCTCAACAAGAAGCGTTAGAGCGCTAAAAGCAGCTATTATGCGGTTGCGCGAGAGGTAGAGTTGACCATTGTTCTTCGTCTGGGAGTGAAGTTCCGAGACTAAGGCTCCTCCACTATCTACAATGTCGCGCGCTAAAGCGGTATTCTGCGCAGGAGTAACACCAGGTAGGGAGTTGGGTAGTACGGCAATCGTTGGGACGTCATAACCTAAGGCTGCGCGGTGTGCCGCAGCATCAGCTCCAAACGCTAGACCACTCACCACCACAAACTTCTTTACTCTACTTGCAAGATTTTCGACTATGGAGTTGCATGCACGCTCTCCGTAGGGCGTTAACTTGCGCGTGCCGACAATGGAGAGCGCTTTAGATGTCAAAATATTAGTATTACCCTTCACGTAGATAACGTGAGGTCTGTCACCCGCCTCGAGTAGTAGTGGTGGATAGAGTGCATCACAAACTGAGATGGGCGTAATGTCGTATCTCTGGCAGTGCTTGATCTCTCGTTCGGCGGCGCTAAACCCCTCTTTGTTGACTATCTTTTTTGCTACATTTGTTGATAGCTTTGCAAAATGAGATAACTCACTCTGCGAGGCGCTAAAGATATTCTTGGCGCTGGAGAAGCACTCTATGAGGTGCGCTGCGCCCTGAGTCCCAAGCCCAGGAGTCATACAAAGAGCAATATCTTCGATTGTTGCCATAGTTTAGTCTGTTAGTATAACGTTAGTATGGTATTGAAGTCTGCCCAAAGGTACAAAAAAAGAGGTCTATAAACGATTTGTATAGCCTCTATTTCGTGTTTTTGGGAATAAAAACTCCATTTTTTTAATTTTTAGAGGTTAATAATTTGTAAATTCATTTTTAGTTTCTATATTTGCACACTCAAACGCACGAACAGTGCTTTGAACTATTAAATGGTCCGATGGCCGAGTGGCTAGGCAAAGGTCTGCAAAACCTTGTACAGCGGTTCGAATCCGCTTCGGACCTCGTGAAAGTGACTCACAGATTCTGTGGGTCACTTTTCTTTTTTAGGATCTCCTCCGCTCACACCTTATTTGCAACTTAAATTTTGAATTCGCATTATTTAATCCTACGCCACTGCCCTGTGCTGCCACTGCTCTGCTCTGCGCGGGCGGGTGGAGGTGGGGTACTTTCTACGGAGCTATTTTCGTATTTGCGTAAAATAGCTATAATTGTTGTTAAATCACCTCTCTGTGACGTGTATAAGTCAGTTGGCATAGATTATAGGGAGTGAATTTTTGACAATGGATCACCTATGAAATAGCATTTTAGGGGGTGAGGTATTTTGAGGGAAAGAGAAAATAAGTACTTTTGTGTTAGAAACTGTTTATAGTTTTATATTTTCGTTCTTTTTGTCTCTTTTGCATCATTTTTCGCACCTCAAAATCGTTAAATAGTACCACTATTCGCCTCATTGGAGGTGCGAAAATTAATACAAAATAGCTCTAAAATAACTTCGATACAAAACTTAAACAGTTTCTTAACAACCAATAGATCGTCGTTCGGGATATGACTCACTTGACATATTTTAATTTCCGTTTAATTGTTGCGGGTATGCTACTCACTTTGGGGGCGTGCCTTTTGTGGGGATTGATACCCTCTAAGTTACGTGGGACTATCTTTGATAGCTCTCGAAAGTGTATCGGGGTGGCAATGATGGTGATGCCCTGCTCGACCTTTTTGGTCTACTTTCTGTCGCTACGTACGGTGATGTACAACCTCAATATAGCATCATACCTTACTGCTTGCTACCTAATATCTATGTTGGTCACCGTAGGGTTTGTTCCACTGCTGGGAGGTAAAATGAACTTCAAGAACCCTGTTTTTGTGAAGAGGTTTATTCGAGGGTTGCTCGGTGTTCCTATCTTTGCAATGCCAATGCTCTTTACCAATCTATTTGGCAGCGAGCAAGCGGCAGAGATCGCTAAATATGTAACTGTTGTGATGTTGGCAACCGCTATGTCGTATCAAAGCTACACCTTTTATAAATTCTATCGGGAGGCTATTCGTCGAGGAGACAACTGCTACTCCGATGATGTGGAGGTTGATATAAATTGGATTATAAAGAGTGTCATTGCGCTCTTTTCGCTTGAGGTCGTTTGTGCATCGATGATATTTTTCCCTGGTATGAACTACACAGCAGAGACAGTTCTTACTATTTTTAGGGTGGCAATAATTATCTATGTATTTAGTCAGTTTGTCAGGTTTATGAAAAATTTTGATACGATGATGATCGTATGCGAGAAGCCCCAAATAGATGAGGTTGATGTTAATGGTGAGGAGTCTTATTACAAGTCGCTGAGTAAAGAACAACAGTCTCAAATTCGCAAAAGACTCGAAAATGGATTACCATAAGAGGTTACACAAAGAGCGGCGTAACAATAGATGACGTAGCTCAGGAGGTTGCCACCAATCGCACATACCTCTCTATCTACATCAATACAACCTTTGGTTGCTCGTTTAAAGCGTGGGTAACCTCGCTGCGCATAGAGAGAGCTAAAGGGCTGCTTCAAGGAGCTGATACCACTATCGATATCGCTCAAAATGTTGGCTTTTCATCGCCTCAATCATTTATGCACTCCTTCAAGCGTAGCGAGGGGTGCACACCAACACAGTGGAGAAATACAAATAAAAAAGTAGAGCTATAATTATGAACCCTCCATTCCGCTACGTGGGTAACCTCAATGGTCCTGCATACTACAAAACCTGCCCGATACGATACAATAATGAGCGAGAACAAAATATGACTTTCTCGTTCCATTCATACTCAACAAAGATGGAGACTTGGGAGCAACTAAAAAACGTTCGCACACTCTCCTCGCACTGCTTGTCGCTACTCATAAAGGGCGAGTTGCATCTTACGTGGGGAGAGTACAAGGATGTTGTTATCAGGGAGGGGGAGATGTATTTTATCCCACGAGGTGCTGAAGTCTCGGGTTATATTGTGGGTGATGTTGAGGTTATTATAGCAACCATAGGGCGAGGAATGACGGGCAAGGAGTTGGATGATCTGCGCAAGATGAAAAGCCACGAGACATTCCAAAAGTATGAGTTCAAACCACTGCCTATGCATCCGCCAATGATCCGACTTGCGGAGTCCATCAAGGAGTATTTGGTGAGCGGCGTGAACTGCTCACACCTTCACGAGTCTAAGTCCAGTGAGCTATATGTAATTCTCCATTGGTACTATTCGATAGCCGATAATGCACAACTCTTCTACCCAATGGCAGGGGCTATATCGGAGTTCAAAAACTTTGTTTTGGATAACTGCAAGGTAACCACTACTATAGATGAGCTGGTCGAGAGGGCAAATATGAGTCGTAGCACCTTTGATCGCAAATTTAAAGAGACCTTTTCGATAACGCCTCACAAATGGATCGAGGAGCAGATGCGCCAAACGATTATCAGCAAAGCTTCGGAGCCAAACGTAAAGGTCAAAGATATAATGTACGAAGTTGGAGTCTACAACGCATCGCAATTCACTAAACTATGCAAGCGATTGTGCGGAGTTACTCCATCGCAACTCATTCAATTATAATTACTCAACAAATATCACCTTCTCCCAAACCACACCCATCCAAGTGATATTGGTATACGAGCCATCTTCATTTGCTGGAACATAGGAGTAGTAGCCATCAGCGTAGGTGCCTTTGTAGTCGACAGTATACTCCTCGTCGTAGGCATCACTTACTGTTTTGTACTTTGCATTGAGCACCAATGTGCATTGAGAATCTGCTGGTGTGTTAACGATGGGGTTACCATCATCGTCACTATCACTGCCAAAAAGCATTGTGTCATTGCTCACTATCAGATTTAGATCTGCACAGCTCAAATCAAGATATGTCAATGCTGTTAAACCCTCTAATGTGCCATACGAATAACTGCTTAAGCTTTGTAGATTGAGTGTTGCCAACTGTGGCATCCCTGCCAAGAAATCGTCCACATTACTGAGTGCCGTTACCAAAGGTAGGCTAAGTGTTGTCAATGCATAATCCTTTGGTTCATATATTGTTGCACCTTCAGTAGTGGGTGCTTGGAGCAGTCGGTTTAAGTCTAAACTACCTGCAAAACTAGGTAAACTTAACTCTGTTAAACTTGTGCAGCCATAAAATACGCCATAGCTCAACGCTGACACACCATCAATGTTGATGGTCTCGAGATTAGTAAAACCATTAAAGGCTTGGTAATCTAACCCCGTAATGCTATTGATTGATAGCGAGGTGAGAGAGGTTTTGCAATCCGACAAAAGTGAACTGCTGAGAGTTCCCGTCATGCTATCTGCGTTTAGCGTCGCTAATTTCGAACAGTTCGATAACGCTGTGTTATCAATGGTCTCGGCTAGCGGCACGTATAAGTTCGATAGGTTGTAACACCCACTAAAACAATATGCTGGCACCTCGGTGATGTAGTCTAGCCCTGTGATAGTCTCTAAATTTGTACATCCTTGGAATGTTCCGCCTCCAATAGTTCCACCTTCGGTCAATCCTAGCTCAATTGAGGTTAACGACGAGCAGCCGTAGAAGCTATTCCACTGCCCGTAAAGTGATGTGACAGAAGGTAGTGAGAGTGTGCCTGTAAGGCTTGAACAGTTCTCAAATACCTTTTCGCCTAGAGTCGATACCATGTCGAGTCCAGTGATAGAGGTGAACTTACTACTTGCAAACGCTGAAGCGTCGATTGATGTGAGATTGTCGCTAAAGACTAAGCTGTTGGTCATTGCCGTACAACCGAAGAATGTATTCTTGTTGACCTTCTCGAGTTTTTCGAAATTCAACTCAGCGCCATCGTTAAGTTTCAAATTTACGCTGCTTTGGAATGCCTCCACACCAAGATATGTGATTATGGTTGGGTCGAACTCAAAATTGGTCATTGATGTACAGTTATTGAGTGCGTAATCGCCAATAGATGTGATGTTTGCAGGTGTGATCGTTACACTTGGTAATAGCGTACACCCTGTGAAGCTACTCTCGCCAATAGAGGTGACAGAGGGATTAGTGAACACAAGAGGATTGTTTAAAGCTACGCAATTTCCAAAGACACCCGATTCGATAGAGGTAACAGAGGAGAAACTTTGAGTATCGGTACCCGCAAAGTCGAAGTCGCTACACCTCCAAAATGCCATGCTGCCGAGTGTCTCAATTTGCGATGCGTTGATTGTAATTGGCGACACAGAGCACATAACCGAGCAGCCTTGGAATGCACTTTCGCAGATATGCATTAAATTGTTAAACGTGAAATCATTAGCAAGAGTCAAAGCTGTGCAGCTATAAAATGCCGATGGACCAATGTATGTCACATTGCTGATATCAAGATTCTGGATCTTTACACACTCCTGAAAAGCGTATTTACCGATCCACTCCACAACAGACAGATCGTACTCTGTCGCATCATTGCCCAAATGCAACGCACTACAACCATTGAAGGCATAGTTGCCAATGGTGACAGCTTTGTTGATCACAATATCGGTGTTCGTACCCAGTGTCTCGCACTTGGCAAAGGCATAGTCTGAGATAGTCTCCAAGTTCGGAATGTCGGTACCCTTTGGAATATCCAAATTTGTACATCCATCAAAGGCGTGTATTCCAACAGTGGTGACATTGCTAAGATCGGTAACACCCAAACTCTCGCAGTTCACAAAACCATACTGGTCGATTTCGCGAATATTACCCAAGTCGATGGTTGCCAGAGAGACACAACCATCAAAGCCGTTGTCATGGATTCGGGTGAGAGTACCCTCAGTTCCGTTTGTTATCACCTCAGTGAGGTTTGTACACCCCTGAAAAGCACACTTCTCAACGTGTTTTGCGCCAAACATATTAATCTTGTCGAGGTTTACGCACCCCTGGAAGGCGTAATCGCCAATCGCAATTACATCTTCGGGCAGAATCACCTCGCCTAGTCGCTCAGCATACTGAAAAATATATTTTGGGAACGAGGGGTCGTCGCCATTAATATCGGTGGTTGAGTCGCCCGTATTTTCGGGTTCACCTCCGTGCATCTCGGTGAATGTTGGTAGTTCGGTCATCAAGCGGAAATCGACCGAAAAGAGCGTCGTGTTGTCGTCGCTATTATATTCGTAGCTTCCGCTTTCGATTACGTGTGTCGCTGTCTCGCCGTCGCTCGCGTATGAGTATTTGCCAGTTTCGCTATCGTAAACATGCGTTGCACCATCCTCCGCCTCGGTGTAGGTTACGACATACTCATCGCCAAAACCTGTGATAAAGGGGCATGAGATTGACCCATAACCCAATCTCCCCGACGAATATTCACCTGCGATAACCAAATCGTTGACTCCGTCAGCCCAAAGTGTAGCGATGCGCTCTGTTACATCGTAGTAGCTCGAAATATATTGTAGGTCGATATTTCCCTGCGCCGTAACCTCTTCTCGCTCATCTACCGATAGCGTAAACGATATTTCGTTGTCTGTGTTGATGCTTAGGTTGTAGGTGTACTCGGTGCCCATCTCCCACTCGTCGACCAAAACACTACCAAGCGACTCGCTGCTAAAAAGTGCAAGGTTGCCCGTTTGAACCGTGTGGTTAAGGTTATCCCCATTCCAAATTTCATACTCTACCCTCACCGAGATGTAGCCGCTTTCGTCTACAACTTGCGGAATCATGAAGAGGCTATGTTCGAAGGTGTGCGTTGGGTTTGAGGTGTCGTTGTCATACTCCGAGAATTGATATTCTGACGAATAACTCTTACTGCCTAGATCACTCCACGCCTCTGCTTTGAAATAATAATTTGCTGTGGTAACTAGTTGCTTGTAAGAGTAATACAACTTGATATTCTTGATATTTACCTCATCTTTGTCTAGCGTAAGTGTGAAATTAAGCTTGCTTAGTGCGTGGGCGAACTCTAAATGCACGGAGCTTGCAGCATCGCTTGATTTCGATGTTACTACAAGATCTTCTTGTTTTGTGTAGTCGGCTGCCGAAGTGTATTCGATGTAAACATCTCCATCATCATCCTTTGCGGGCACTAAGCTATCGTAAGGGTAGTAGCCATAAAACGAGAGTGGGGTTAGGGCGGTATCTTCTGGCCAAGTGTATGGATCGGTTGCGGTAAAAGTACAACTTCCATCGCTTGGATCTCTTGTTACTGTCTCTTTAAAAAACTCTGAGCCACCACTATAGTATGTGTATAAGCAAAACGAAGTAAAATCACCGCTCGTAAGCTCCACGCCTCGAGTTAGCGAAACATCGGCCGAGAGCGAAATTTCACTATTTGGGCTAACAGCGCTGTTATAAACCACGTCGGGATCCTCGCTGCACGAGACGAGCAACAAGGCAACAAGCAAGGATATCTTATACGAAAACTTATTCATACTCAAGGGTCATTAGTTGTTTCTGTTTGGGTCTAACTCAAAGGTTATCTGATAGTTCAACACCTCCATACCGACGATGTGAGGGTGCCATGTATATGTATATTCGCCATCATCGCCATCGAACGAAAAGGCAATGTTGTTGATTACAGTGTTCGGAGGTAAAAAGATGTCGTTTTCGAAGGTTAACGGTGTTGTCGGCGCTGTGGTGCTGAGTGTGCCGCCATCGCTCACCGTTAAAACACTCTCTTTGGTGATAGTCGTCTCGGACCATGACGAACTTGTGCTTGAGTCAAAACTCTCGGCACACGTATAATTTATTTTCACCGACTCGATGGTCAACACGTCGGTGATATCGCTCGCCTTGTAGATGTAAAAACTCAGTGTAGCTAATTGATGCTCAAAGGATAAGTCGACCGTGCCGCCAAGGGTTACGGTGATATACTCCTTAAAAAGAGCACCTATGTTTGTAGCATCTTCTGAGTTAGAATACGTCCACCAGCCATAGACCTTCGAGGCGATTAAAAGATCCTTAGTTGAATCGTGCTCCCAAACTAAGTGCGAACCCGAACCATAAGTAAACTCCACACCAGCCGCCTTAGGGTAGTATGCCTCGGCATGTAGAGAGGCTGGGACATTTCCTCCAATCGAGCTGAATGTCCAGAGTTTTTGTGGGTCGAGCGAATTGCTTGTGCTGCCAATGGTTAGTGTCGCGTCGTCGTAGATTGTCGACTCCGCATACTCGTCGAACCAATAGTTGTAGTATAGATATATTCCAATTTGGTCGCCCTCCTCAAAACCTGTGCTACTCACTCGTGACGCCACCTGACCTCTGCTGCATGTGCTCACCGAATAACTACCGAAATCGGTTGTTCCCTCGGCAGCTGTCACGCTCGCTTTGGCGCTGAGTGAGAGTTGCGTTTTAGTTGTCGAGAATGTTATCGGCAGAGAATCGGTATCGAAAGAACCTTCGTCACTATCCGCCTTGGAACATGCGACGCTCAACATCGCAACCCCTAACAAACACTTAATATATGTTATACTCTTCATCTTAAAACTCACGTAAAATTAGAACTCTACATCGTAATTGCCACCATTGTCCCATCCGTTGAGACTCGCTGTAACCTCCACGGAAATAGTTGTTTCGTCGTCGTCGGTTAAATCTGGGTTCTTTTCACCATCCTTGTCGTAGCCAGCACCGAAAGTTAGCGTGTAGGTTACTATATTGCCTGCTTTCCACAACTCGTTGCCATCGCTGTCTTTTGAACTGATTGGAACGTAGATGCAGCAGACGGGATCGGAATCGGGATCGATGGTCATTGAGTCGCTATCACCGTAGGTCACACCGTCGCCATGCTCATTAGCGCCGTGCGTTGTCTCCATATCGCAATAGATTTGTAGATAGGCACGCTTGGCTCCTGTGGCACTATCATTATTGGCAATTGAGTATGTATACTCACCATCATTTGGCACCCAAGCGGTAACCTCTTGCGGAAATACCATTAAATCATTCTCGCCGTTAATCGCTACGGCTGTGTGCGTCGCAGCGACAAAATCTTCGTTTCCCCACGCCATCGGTACGCATTGGTAATTGGGGCGGGTGTCTTCGTAATAATCATTATAAGTCGCCCATTCGTACGTTCCACTCGAATAGCTATAAAATCCACCCTTCGAGATGATGTTATGTAGCGTCATAGCCTTTATTCTCACCTGAACACCTTCGGCTGTCTTGTATTGGAACTTTAGGTGCGTTAGTGCATGCACAAATTTGAGATCTACCGTGTAGTCGATTGTGCTGTACCCCTCTGCACTCTGCTGAGTAGGGTTTTTCATCACCGTTGTGCTACACATCAAATCCTCCAGCACACCCGCTGCGCCATTGTAATAGTGCACCACATCGCCACTCGCAGTATCTTTGTATAGAGTCATCACCCCATCGCTCGAGGTCGGTGCCGCTTTGGTGTCGCACGCAAAGTATAGATTAGCACCGCCAATATAAGCTGGCTCAACGCTCGCAGGGTGCCAAGCGTAAAAAGTAACGTCCGACTCCGATGTTGGCCAATATATCTTGTGCCCCTCGGTTGGACTCCAAGCGCCGCTTGAGTAGCCAATTTCAGCCTTTGCAACGGCATAAACATCCCCACTATAACCCTCACTACCATAGTCGTAAGCTGTGGCATAGAGCATAAATGTAGCGCTCTGAAAATCGGTGATATTTTCAATTATCGCCCCTTTGCTGCCCACCTGCTCGCTGAGTGAAGGCGAAATAATTATCTCACTGAGCGCACCCTCACTCGGCTGCACCCCCTCGTCAGAGGTGTTACAGCCACATAGAGCTATGGACGCCAAAATTATGTATGCTACTCTTTTCATCACTCTGTTGTGCTTTTTTCATATATCAATTCGCCACCATCTACATTTTCCCACTCCTCTACCGCGGCTGATATAACTATCGGGGTGAGCGTCATAACAGGAATATCACTACCTGGAACAGTGCTATATCCACCGCCAAACTTGAGGTTGTAGGTCACCTTGTGACCCGCCACCCAATCGCTAGATGTTGCAGTGTACCCACCATTGGCAAGGGTGTTGCTGGAGTATGTTATATTTGTGGTGAGGGGCGTGTAGAGCCACTTCTCTTTCTTGTGGATCGTGATTAGTTCACCATCGACCGTTTGTGTTATTTCGCAGCTGATTGCTAAATATGCACCCTCCTGCGAGATGTTATCCTTGACAGTTGTAGGATCCCATGGCGTGATATATTGAGGCATCAACATCAGTGGATCGTTAGGATCGGTTAGGTTTTGGCTCTCAGAATTTAGCGCGACGCCAAGTCCTTCGCCAAGCATCGCCACGCCAAACTCGTTAACCATATAACCCGATGAATCGGTGATACTTTCGTCGGTGCTACTGGCATAGTACCACACTCCATTGTTGTAAAAATAGGTAGTCTCCTCCTTGATAACGAAAGTTCCTGTATAGACAATATTGTGAATAACAACGTCGTAGACAGTGATGTTAACATCCAAATCGGTATCTAATTCGGCTGTGAACCCCACCTGTGTCAAAGCGTGACAAAATGGTAGATGCACGCTGTAAGGGAACTCGGTAGGGCACGAAACATTTTCGCGAAGCGCATAAATCAGGTCGAATTGGCTCTCGGCATCGTGGTGAACAGTATATCCGAACGAGAATGCTAGGTTGCCATCCTCTGCCGCTTCGTACTTCTCGTCTCCGAAGAGTGGGGTTTCGCCATCATCGGCAGTCATTTCATTCTCAGCACCCGTAGGGTAGTGCGCAAGGAACGATAATTTTTGGCTCTCTAACGCTGGCCAATAGTATGTTTTGGCATTACCATTATCATCCACATAGTTCCAGGTTGTGCCATCGCTGCCGCAAACCACATGTGTGCAGGGGATATATAGAGCAGCTGATGTTTGCTCGCTGTTGGGCATGTAAGCACCAACGTTGAAGCCATTTATCTTGATAGTGCTATTGTCGATGACAGGCGCCTTGGATGAAACCGTAGAGCTGTAGGTCGCAAAACTTATCGCACGGCCATCGAGCACCTCGGCAGCTGCGTCGGCAGCGCTCTCTTTGGAGCAGCTCGACACCATCACCATCGTGACTGATAATATGTATGCAAAACCTTTCATCGTTATAATCTTATCATTTAGTGCGATATAGAGGGATCAACCTCTATATCGCTATTTGTAAACTAAAGAGCTACGTTGCCTCCGCTTGTTGGAACCCACTCGTCAACAGTTGTTGTGTAGGTGATTGCACGAAGCGTTGGGATTACTTCGTCTGGATCTGGAGTCTCTCCTGGCTCTGGGATCTCTGGATCAGGGTCACCTGGATATGTGTAACCACCACCAAAGACTAGGTTGTATGTGATCTTATAACCTGGAGCCCAAGTGCCATCTTCTGCTTTAGCGTCCTCTGCGTAGTCAATATTTGCTGTAGAGAATGGAACAAAGACAGTTCCGTCGATGATTGCTACATCTGCATCTGCATGCTTAACTGTACACTCGATCGCGAGGTATGCGTTGCTGCTAACGTCTTCGTCGTCTGTTGGATCCCAAGCAGTAAGAGTTTGAGGGATAAGCATCAATGCATTGTCGGCGTCAGTAAGGGTTGTTACCTCGGAACCAACTGTGATTGATGTAGCAGATCCATTCATCGCAGCTACGTAGTGATTGTATGCGTCTCCTTGCGCCCAAGTACCAGCATCGTCAAGATCTACATTAGCGCTCTCAACAGTACCATCTTCAAGAGTAGAAGTAGCTGAGGTATCGGTAACTGTGCTAGTTGTAAAAGTACCGCTATTGACAACGTTACAGATTGTGATAGATTTAACTACTACTTCAAGGTCAGTGTCCTTAGTTGCAGTGAAAGCCACTTGAGTAAGTGCGTGTTTGAAGTGTAGGTTTACCACATTACTTGTTTCAACAGTAGCATCTGAATCGGCTGCCGAAGATAGAGGTGCGGTGTAGGCGTAGCTCGTAACAGCGTACATTAGGTCATCTTGATCTTCGACAGCTTTTCCATTTGCTGATGGATAGTCACCAAGCACAGTGTATGGAATTGTTAAAGTTTGTACGCCAGCCTCTGTTGTTACGAATGTAGGAGTAGTGCCAAGACCCTCAGCCGAAGATGGATAATAAGCGCCAAAATATAGAGTTGCATCTTCATTTGGATAGTACATATCATCTACGTTTGACCATGCAGAGCCACTGTATTGAACAGTGCTGAAACCAAAGTATTTACCAAAAGTAGTCGTAGCAGTTGAACCCGCTGCTAGTAGCGCGTAAGCAGAGACCTCAAACTCATTACTAGTGCCTTTAAACTCAGTATTACTATCTACAGGGTTACCCTTAGCAATTGAAGAGCTACTGGCATAAGTTGAGTACTGAATAGGAATTTGTACAGACGAAATTGCAACATCCACCGAGCTCTCTTTCGAGCAGCTTGCAAGTGCAGCCACTGCTAGACTTGCTAAAATTAATCGTTTCATAATTTTCGTGTTTAAGTTTGTAATTGATTGCTAATAAAAATGTTTTTTAGTTTTACATTATCAAGTCGGTCCCTACGTCAATCCACTCATCCAACGAAGGGTCGAAGATATCGTCGGAGTCGTTATCCTCCGAATCGGGACCCCACGAACCATCACCAGGCTCTCCACCACCATCGGGTAGAGGGGTGATAATCAGCTCGACGGTGTGGAGATTATTCGTTCCCGTATCAGTGGTGTGGATATAATCGGTAATGTTAATCTCATAATCTGTATAGGTGCCATCGTAGAGGTAAAAACGGATATATAGATAGTATTGCTGATCTTCGGGGTCGGTGATATGCATTCCGAAGGTGTTACAATCGACATATACCATCGCTAACCCATCAATATCTTCGTCGGTGAAGCCTCCCGAGTCGCCAGGAGACACGGCATCGACCAAGCCATTGACTCGGGTTGAGGCAGCGATCGGAGAGGTATGTGTGCTTACGTTTGCCTCGAACTCCTCCATCACATCCTCTTCCGAGGTGCACTCAGCGTCGAAGTAGTATCCACCCGACATTCCGTGCATTACGGCAATTGGATGTTTCGATGATAAATACTCTACACCATCGAAATATGCGATTATACTCATTACGTGCACTATATGGTCGGGTTGAATAAAATAGCTCTTCAACACCTCTTGCTCATAATCGGCCAAATCGGGTTTGTAGTAGTGATACTTGACATCTTCGGCATCAATATGTATGTCTCGCAGTGTGTAGCTCACAACATCGTCTGGCTCGTCGACAAAGATCTCATCGTCAAGAGTCTCGAATACTGAGTCGTAGGTTGCATCGTTAGCGTGGATGCTGAACGTCTCGAGCAGGCTTGATCCGACTAAGTGCACGCCGCTCAACTCCGAGATGCTGTTGTTGTGGAATACCGCGGTGTAGTCTCCTGGGGGCAGCTTCAGATAGACATTGTTCGGATCGCTGCTTAGTATTACATCTGAATACCGATCGCCATTGCTATCAAAAAGATAAACCGATACGCCATTGGGTGAGATGTGTGATAGGGTCTCCCAGTCTATCTCAACATGGATCAACGCATATTCGCTTGTCTCGTAGTACAGGTGATCTCTTTTGCATGAAGAAATTGCGACGAAAAGAGTCGCTAGCAATATGTGTAGTGTAATACGTCTCATCTGCTGCCTCCTTTCGCTTTTGTGCCGATGTGCCACACGAGTGACACCCCTAGGCGTGTGGGAAGAACACTCCGTAGCTTAGAGTTCATCCATGGGTATGGAATTACCTTTATATCACCAAACTCTTCGGTATCGTACGCCATATAATAGTCGTTATAATTGGTCGATATGTAGCCTATGCCCAGAGCATACTCCATGTAGAACCTTCTGGACTTGGTGATTGGGTGCGAATAACATACTTGTGCCCCAATGTCGAAGAACTCGCCTTGGACACCCTCTTCGCTAAAGGGTTGTATATCGTATCGCCCAAAGCCGCCATAGAGACCAGCGCTCCAACCTTGCAACTGCTCTTTTGTCGACCTGTCGCCCAACCAGTACTTCACCTCGGCGTGGTACGATTCGATCTGCATAGTGTAATTCGCAGGCCAATTACGCCACCACGGGTAGATCACCTCGCCCACAACGCTCCACCGCTCGGCGATAGGGATCTCGGCTGCGATATTTATCACCGACAACACGTCGAGCGCTAAATTTGTCTTGAGGGCAAAGAGTAGTTTTGCTCTCTGCTGCTTAGTTGGCACGTATTGGTATTGCAGTGGCTCCAGAGGTTCAATGATTCGGTGAGGTGCAATGGTTATAGGCTTTGCGATTGCGGGTGGTGCCAAGGGGATAAATAACACACTTGCACCAAAGCGATGCAGGGGTAGGATGTTCTCTGCTATATAGCGCCACGGTTTGCCGTCGTTCATCTTTTTGAGTATCCACTCTTTGTCGTCTGCATTGCGGTCGCTTGACGAGATTGAGAGGATCTGCTCTCTATCGGGTAGGTTGGCGTCCTCTTGAAGATGTTGGTGAAAGAGATCCCAATTTTCGGCAACGGCGTTGAACGACCATAGCGTTGAGTCTATCTGCGGGTATTTGGTGGTGAAGTACTCCTTGATTGATAATCTGCGGCGCTCCGAGAGTCGCTCGTTGTAGCTAACTTTCCCCTCGGGGGACGATTGCGCCATGATGTTGATTCTGCGAAGTGTCGAGAGATATAGACTATCGCTGAGGAGTGAATCGACTAATTGTAGAGATTGCTGATTATCCATATAGGTTGGGTCGATATGCGCTTTATCGTAGTGGAAGTAGATTTTGACGTCTACCATTAGCCTGCTAGAATTTTGAGCGTATATAGATATTGAAGCAAATAATACGACAAAAAGAGACGTAATTGCTATTTTTGCAACTCTATAAATCATCAGCGTAGAATAGTTTTCGGTTTTAAACCCCCTAAATGGAGGAGCGTAAAAATATTACAGTTTTATACAATACTATTTCTAGTCACAAATGTAGCAGTTTTAGTCGTTGCTAATATTTGCATATTTTGCCATCGGCATTGCCGATCTCTTCATGATGTTTCTTATTTTGAGCGCAGGGTTTGCATTTTTGTTCAAGGTTATTTTAAGAAACTGTTTAAATTTTATATCGAAGCTATTTTACACTACTTAGAACTATTTTGTATTAGTTTTTGTACCTCAAATGAGGCGAATAGTGGTTCTATTTAACGATTTTGAGGTGTGAAAAATGATGCAAAAGAGACAAAAAGAACGAAAATACAAAACTTAAACAGTTTCTAAGTCCCAATTTGTGTCTAGCGTCATCTCTACATGGTGTGAGATAGAAAAACGTGCTTTAGGGATGTGTGTTGCGGCTGTTATATTGGTACCTAGGTGCTTAATTTCAATGACAGATCGTAAGTTGAACTATTTCCCCACGCGAAGGAGCTAATTTACACCACCTTGATACTTTGAAAAAATATATTTACACACCTAATTTATTACTATTTGTCGATGGTAAATAGAGAATATATCACTACCTTTGTATAGACCTCTGTAGAGATTACTAAAACAATATACTAATGAAACCAATTCTATTATTAACAACACTCTCATCGCTCTCAGTAAGTGGTGGGGCATACGCTTCGACTAAGGCGCAGCCCAATATCGTTATTATCTTCACCGACGACCATCGCTATGATGGTATCTCGGCTCTAGGAAATAGAGATCTCAAAACACCAAATTTCGACTCTTTGGTTGAGCGCGGTGTGACATTTACCAATACATACCTTCAGGGTGCTAACTCTGCCGCCACAAGTACACCGAGCCGTGCGCAGCTGCTAACGGGACGCAGTGTCTTCGAGATCGAGATGACATGGCGTAATTTCCCTGCTAAGTACACCTCCTTCGCTGCGGCATTCTCCGAGGCAGGGTACAACACCTTCACCACAGGAAAGCAGAACAACGCCGAGTCCTCGATGCGAGGATTCACCTCTGGAGCGAAGCTCTTCGACCTATCGCCTGCGTACTACAACCCTCACTTCTACCTCCCCGTGCAGGACTACCGTGCCGATGGTAAGTATAATATCAAGCACCTCTACCTGGTAGGTGGCGAGAATCAGGAGTTTAGAGTTCCCCCAGCATACTTCTATGCCAACAAGAAGAAGGGCGAGACAGAGCCACGCCTTAAACTCGAGGAGTTCGACGGCACACACTCAAGTGAGGTCTTTGCAACGGCGACAGCCGACTATATAACAACTTATAGCGACGAAAAGCCATTCTTGATCTACCTGCCATTCCATGCGCCACACGATCCACGTAATGCACCCCAAAAGTATTACGATATGTATCCACCCGAAAGTCTCCAGCTACCTGCGAATTATGCCGAGAAGCACCCCTTTGATACGGGCGATATGGAGGCTCGCGACGAGCTTATAATCACATACCCGCGCAAGGAGGCAGAGGTTCGTAAGGAGTTGTCGGACTACTACGCTCTTATAACCCACCTGGACGATCAGCTAGGTGTTGTGTTGAAGGCTATCGAGGATAAAGGTATTGCCGACAATACACTCGTTGTCTTCGCATCGGATAGCGGTCTAGGTATGGGAAGCCACGCCTTGATGGGTAAGCAGAATCTCTATGATGACGCAGGTATTCATGTTCCATTTGTGCTGTGTGGTTTGGATATACCTAAGAATGAGAGACGTACTAACTTGTGCTATACCTATGATATATACCCTACACTATGCGATATCGCAGGTGTTAAGATCCCTGAGAGCGTAACGGGAAAGAGCGTAAAGGGGGCTATCGCGGCGCCTAATGCAGCGGCAGGACGCGAAGAGCTTTTCTTTGGTTATAAGAATATACAGCGCGCCATCCGTGATGAGCAGTATAAGTTGATCGAGTTCTGCGTTAATGGTGAGCGCAACACCCTTCTGTTTGATATCAAGAACGACCCTTATGAGACTAAAGACCTATCTAAGGATAGAAGCTACCGCAAGGTGTTGAAGCATATGCGTGAGCGTCTAGTTGCTAATAAGTCGATTGATGCCGAGTGGGGCGCTAAGTTCTGGGAGACATATCTGAAGTAGACTATTTGTTTAAGAAACTGTTAAGTGTTAAGTGTTAAGTGTGGAATTACCTATCCCAGATGCAGACAAAGTTAAGCAACAAATTATTAACTTTGTATTATGGGAAGGAAACATTACGACAAGGCATTTAAAGAGAATGCCGTTAAGCTAAGCAAGCATCG
>JBCQVD010000008.1:0-34460 GCA_047173405.1 Rikenellaceae bacterium | reverse complement strand
TTGAAAACAAGCTAAATAATCGTCCTCGTAAAAGACTCGGATACCTCACACCAAATGAAAAATTTAAACAAATTATTAATATGAATTCAGTTGCATTTGCAGGTTGAATTCAGCAAATATTCAACTTCATGAAAAGAAACCTATTACTTCTGCTTCTATGCACTCTCACCTGCTCAACACTTTGGGCTAAACCTACCAAGAGTGAAGAGGTACGAGAGATTATTCACAAAGTCAACAGCTATTGGCAAACAAACAATGTACCTCAAAAGACATTTTTCTGGCATGCTGCAGCATACCACACTGGCAATATGGAGGCGTATTACCTCACAGGAAAAAAAGAGTATCTTGACTATAGTATAGCGTGGGCGGAGCATAATAAATGGTGTGGATCCGTTGGTAATGACAAGAGTAAATGGGTATATAATTATGGTGAGACACCTAACCATGCTCTTTTTGGAGATAATCAGATCTGTTTCCAAACGTACGCTGACATCTACGGCATCTATGGCGATAAGAAGATGATTAAGCGTGCAATAGAGGTTATGGAGTACCAGATGAACACCCCTAAAAATGACTATTGGTGGTGGAGCGATGGTCTCTATATGGTGATGCCTGTGATGACCAAGATGTATAAGGCGACTAATAACGATAAGTACCTAGACAAACTTTACGAGTATTTCTTATATGCAGACTCAATAATGTTTGATAAGGATGAGAATCTATACTATCGCGACGCTCGATATGTCTACCCAAAACACAAAAGCGCAAACGGTAAGAAGGACTTCTGGGCTCGTGGTGATGGATGGGTTCTAGCGGGTTTTGCTAAGGTGCTACAAGATCTACCTCAAGATTACAAACATCGTAAATTCTTCGAGGATAGATTCAAAGCGATGTCAAAGGCTGTGATGTCAATTCAACAAAAAGGTGGCTATTGGAGCCGCTCGATGATGGATGAGGCTTGTGCTCCTGGAGGTGAAAGTAGTGGTACTTCATTCTTTATGTATGGTCTTATGTGGGGTGTTAACAACGGTCTCCTCGACAAAGCTACCTATATGCCTTGCATTGAGCGTGCGTGGAAGTTCCTATCAAAGAGCGCCCTGCAAGAGAGTGGCAAGGTTGGATATGTTCAACCTATCGGCGAGAGAGCTATCCCAGGGCAGGTTGTGAATACCGAATCAACTCATGATTTTGGTGTTGGTGCATTCCTACTCGCTGCGTGTGAGTATACTCGCTACTTAGAGGCTCCAACTCAAGTAGACCGTAACTATTGGAGTGAGCAAGCGTATAAGATGGCAGAGCCTGTGCTTCGTAATATGGCAGCAGGCACACTCCAGAAGAATATGCTCGTTGAGGTTCCAGCGGATTGGGGTCACAGAAACAAGAAGCTAACATACCTCGAGACTTTTGGTCGTCTAATGGCAGGTATTGCACCATGGTTGGCTCTTCCCGACGACGATACAGCTGAGGGTAAGCAACGCAAACAACTACGTGAGTGGGCACTTAAAAGCTACGCTAACGCCGTAGATCCTAATAGTCCCGACTACCTAATGTGGGTTGGGCAGAGTCAAACGATTGTCGATGCTGCATATCTAGCTGAGAGTTTCCTTCGTGCTTATGATGCTCTATGGGTGCCACTAGATGACACAACGAAAGAGCGATACATTAAGGAGTTTCAACTACAACGTAGGGTAGACCCACCATACACTAACTGGCTACTATTCTCTGCAACGATAGAGAGTTTCCTGTCTAAGTGTGGAGCAGATTTTGACCGTTTTCGCACCACAACTGCTATCCGCAAGGTGAACGAGTGGTACGCAGGTGATGGTTGGTACGCAGATGGACAGGGCGAATTTGCTTTTGATTACTATAGCAGCTTTGTCTTCCATTCGATGTATCTTGAGACATTAAGCACTATGAGCCAAGCCAAAGGATGGACAGATATGAAATACGACGCTCTCTATAAAAAAGCTTTCAAGAGAGCACAACGATACAGCATGGTTCTCGAACGCCTAATCTCTCCAGAGGGTACATTCCCAACGTTTGGTCGCTCGATAACCTATCGTATGGGTGCAATGCAGACGCTAGCTCATATTTCATGGTATGACCGCTTGCCTGCTACGGTTAGTCGTGCTCAAGTACGCTGTGCACTTACGGCTGTAATGCGCAATTTCTACGATAAAGGTGAGATATACAACGAGGGTGGATTCCTAACACTTGGCTTTACGGGTAAGCAGTTAGAGATAGTAAATAACTACACAAACAACGGTAGCTTGTATATGACATCACTTGCATTCCTACCTCTTGGACTACCTGCCACACATCCATTCTGGACAGATGCACCTCAGAAGTGGACTAACCAGAAATCATGGGGCGGTGAGCCATTTCCAATAGATCACCAATGGTGGTAGTAGAGTTATGGCAAAAAGGATAATTTTCATACTATTTTTACTTATTACTAATAATGGGATCTATTCACAGAATCCCATTATTGGTAATATTAGGTATCTCGGACCCTCATATTCGTGTATTCAACGATACGATATACCTCTTTTCGGGGCATGATAGCAGCCCCGAGGATCGTACATGGACAATGCGCGATTGGAGGGTGTATCAAACCTGCGACCTAGTGAATTGGCAGCAGATTAATACAATCAGCCCCAAAGATAACTTTATGGGCGAGAGTACAATAGACTGCTGGGCGGGCGATGCAGCAATGGGAAATATTACTTCTATTTTTCGGATAGAAAACTAGGCATTGGCGTTATGGGTGCCGATAGCGTGACTGGGCATTTTAAAGACCTTCTTGGAAAATACCTCGTCTCCCCGATGCACGACCCAACGATCTTCTACGAAGACAACGCAGAGCAGACTCCATATATGATTTATGGCTCTAAAGATCATCAGTACCATATCGTTCGTCTTGGCGAAGATATGATCTCGGTGGATGAGAAGCCTCGCCCAATTATAATCAATGGCGCAGAGTGGGAACAAGAGCCAGGATGGTTAGATAAGAACTACTTCTTTAAGCAGGGCGATACATACTATCTTAGTTGGGGTAGTGGTTACGCTACCTCAAAAAATATTTATGGGCCTTACGAGTGTCAAGGTTACTTTGGCGAGGGGCACCACCTAGGAAATCTTGCTCACAGTAGTTTCTTCTGGTGGAAGGGGCAGTTCTACCATATCTGGTGTTATTACATACGAAAGGGATACAGATATAGATCAACAATTATATCGTACTGCCATGTTGGTGACGACGGTAAGATATCTACCGATACAAAATTTTTAGATGCCCACTTTAGCCATGGTGTTGCTCGCTACGACTCATCATGGGATATGGTAGAGGCTGAATGGTACTATGAAATATCGGATAATTCTCACAAGCGAGGTGCAATTAGTGAGGGATTTTATGCTCTTCTCAACGGTAAAAATAGCTTTGTCCGTTTCTCGAATTTCAACTTCGAAAAGGTAACGAAGACAATGACCATAAACCTAAGTAGCTCCCGCGATACAGAGATCGAAGTGCGTGAAGGCGGTCTTGATGGACAACTCCTAGGCTCTCTAAAGGTTAAAGGCAACGATAAGAGGGAGTGCGTCAATTTTGATGTTGACATTGATAAAGGTAGCCATGACCTGTATATCATAAATAAAGGTGACTCGACGCTAAATATTGATTGGTTTAAATTTAATTAAGGTGAGTGAGGTAGATAATTGTCTGTCTACCTCGACCACCGAAGAGCACTAGCAACAAATCCCCTTCTTAACAAAGAGGGGGATTATACGTAAATATAATAAAGGCTATTAAACTCATAACGAATCTACTCTTCGTAGAGTGCATGAATACTCTTAGCGACACAATATGCTGTGCTCCAAGCCGCTTGAAAGTTGAAACCACCTGTAATAGCATCTACATCGAGCACCTCGCCCGCGAGGAATAGACGTTGACAATTTCGTGCCTCCAGAGTTGATGTGTTGATGCTCTTAAGCGAGACACCTCCAGCAGTTGTAAAACCAGGCTTTTGGCGACTACGACCTACCACATCATACTCATCAGAGATTAGTGTTGCGACAATACGATTAATGCCCTTTGACCCAAGTTCACTCCAACGACGTTCCAAAGGTACCTTTGCGCGACCTATTATATGCTCCCACAGGCGCGATGTCAAGTTAAATGGCGGCGTAGAGCTAATTAGCTTCTTTGCATACTTTGCGCTCAGGTCACGTATCTCTCTAAGCACACTATCCTCTGTCTGCCCCGACCAATTAATAAGTATTTGGAATTTATACCCACAATCCTTTATATCCTTTGCTACGTAAGCCGAAAGATTCAAGACGACAGGACCACTAACACCCCAATGGGTGATAAGAAGTGCACCGCAAGCCTTAGCTCGACTACCTTTAACCCTAACTTCAGCAGCCTCTACAACTGCCCCTGCCACATCGCACAAGCTCTTATCAGCTATATCAAAACCAAACAACGATGGCGCTAGCTCCTCTAGTTGTAGCGGTAGCTCTTGATACAAGTCATAGGCTCCAGTATTGCGAGAACCACCCGTAGTAGCAACAACAATATCACACTCTATGGTCTGATTATCGGTCTTTAGTATAAATAGACTCTCCTCTTTTTCAATCTTGTTGATTCTAAAATTGCAGACAACATCTATTTTGAGTTCGCCGCTAAGCCTCACGAAAGTATCTATAATCTGCTGAGAGCTTTGGGATAGCGGAAATACGCAACAATCGTCTTGAGTGGTAAGCGCTACCCCCTCCCGCTCGAACCACTCATACGTATCATTATAATCAAATGATTTAAAACACTGGCGTATGAGTCTCTCTCCTCGGGGGTATGCTTGATTAAGATTGGCGATCTGCTCAAACGAGTTCGTTAAGTTGCATCGCCCTCCTCCCGAGACCTTGACCTTTGCGAGCACAGCAGCTGATGCCTCATATATTGTGACCTCTGCACGAGGGCAGAGTCTTTTAATATTTATTGCAGCAAAAAAACCTGCTGCACCACCTCCAACTATAGCAACCCGCATTATTTAACTTATTTTAGCATTATTCACGACAAAGATAGGGCTTTATGGTGGATATTAAAAACAAATCACTGTTTTGTATCTTTTAAAACTTTTACTACCTTTGGAACCGTAAATAACGTGGGTTAAAAATAGTTGTATCATGAAAAATATATTAATTACAGGAGGAGCAGGGTTTATTGGCTCACATGTAGTGAGGTTGTTTGTACATAAATACCCCAACTACAACATTATAAATCTCGACAAGCTAACATACGCAGGAAACTTAGCTAACATAAAGGATATCGAGTCTGCAACAAACTACACCTTTGTAAAGGCCGACATTTGTGATTTTGACAAGATGCTAGAGATATTCTCCACCTACAACATTGATGGTGTGATACACCTAGCTGCCGAGAGCCACGTAGACAGATCAATCAAGGATCCTTTCACATTTGCAAAGACCAATGTTATGGGAACTCTCTCTCTTCTACAAGCTGCAAAGCACTTTTGGAATGGAGAGTATGAGGGTAAGAGATTTTATCACATATCGACAGATGAGGTTTATGGAACGTTAGAGGCTGATGGTGGATTCTTCACCGAGGAGACGCACTACGATCCACACTCACCATACTCTGCATCGAAGGCATCATCGGACCACTTTGTTAGAGCTTTTCAAGACACCTACGGTATGCCATGTGTGGTGACTAACTGTTCGAATAATTATGGACCTTATCAATTCCCTGAGAAGTTGATACCTCTCTTTATTAATAATATTCGCAACTCTAAACCTCTACCCGTATATGGCAAAGGCGAAAATGTTAGAGATTGGTTATATGTTGTCGATCATGCTCGTGCGATAGACACGATATTCCATAACGGTAAAAATGGCGATACATACAACATCGGTGGTTTTAATGAATGGCGCAATATAGACCTCATAAAGGTGATTATCGCAACTGTAGACCGTCTACTAGGTAAGCCTGAAGGTCACTCGTTAGATCTTATTACATACGTCACTGACCGCGCTGGTCACGATCTACGCTACGCCATTGATAGCAACAAACTAAAACGAGAACTTGGCTGGGAGCCATCCTTGCAGTTTGAAGAGGGTATCGAACATACTGTTCGTTGGTATCTCGACAATGAAGAGTGGATGCAGAATATTACATCGGGTGAATACGAGAAGTATTACGATGAAATGTATAAAGGGAGATAGAGGATAGAAGTTATGCTTTTTTTTAAACGGTACCACCAATTATCAAAGACTGATATCTTTGATGGATATGTCGACTACCACTCGCACATCCTACCTGGCGTAGATGATGGAGTGCGCACTATGGAGGAGTCTCTGGCGACACTTGATTATTTCGAGGAGCTAGGCATCTCGAAAGCCGTGCTAACACCCCACATAATGGCAGACGACTACGACGATCCGAAATTAATCGAAGATCGTTTCGCTGAACTTACTACAGTATACAAGGGTGGGGTAGAGCTATCTTTGGCGACAGAGTATATGCTTGACTCTAAATTTTTATCGCACCTTAGGAGCGGGCTTAAAACACTAAGCGATGACGATGTTCTTGTGGAGACTTCATATATTGCACCTCCTACAAATTTAGACGATCTTCTCTATGAAATATCACTTGAGGGATACACGCCAACCATTGCTCACCCTGAACGATATCAATATATGTTAAGGGAGCAGTACGAGGAGCTTAAAGATAAAGGTTATAAGCTTCAATTAAACCTATTATCTCTTAGTGGACAGTATGGTCAACGTGTTATGGAGAATGCATTATATATGCTCAAAAATGACATGTATGATATAGTCGGTAGTGATCTACACAATCTAAATCACTTTAAGCAGCAAATTGAAAAGATTAAACTGCGATCAAAAGAGCTAGATTCTCTACGCAAAGTAATAGATAGGGCATAGATATTGCGGGCTTCAGATATAGGGGAGTTTTATATCACTCCCCTAGTATTAAATAACCCCATACATCCGTGAAAATAGTTACAGTATCCTTAACAACGCTCTATGTAGTTCTTATTACTGTCGTATTACTACTGCGTATGCCTAATGATATTGGGCTAAAGCCGATCGAGCATATAGATAAGATTGTTCACTTTATAATATATCTTGGTTTAAACGTTTTGCTGCTGACAACCTTAGAGACTCTATCATGTGGCTCAAAACGTCTTAGTTATATAGTGGCGACACTACTCTCTGTTATTTACGGTATATGTATTGAACTGCTCCAACCATTCACTGGCAGAGGTTATGAGTTCTCCGATATCATAGCTAATACAGTTGGGGCTTTCACTGGGCTATTGCTATATATAACCATCCCACAGCTATTTGCTAAAACAAAGAAAAGAGGCTAAGTTGTATTCAATCTTACAACTCAGCCTCTTTGTCTCTTGCTTAAATCTCTTTAATCATTCCAGTGCTCGTCAATCACCTTCTGAATCTCAGGGTATTTAGCATCTGTCTCATTGAGATCTATACGTAACTGCTTAAGATCCTCCTTAAGCTTCTTTGTGATCTCTGCATACTCTGGTTTACCATATACATTTTGCATCTCGTGTGGGTCACGCTTTAGGTCATATAGTTCCCATGCCACTGGCGTTGGAGTATTAACACATAGGTTCCACTTCGCTGTTTTGCGATCCTTTCTGAAATCTTTTGCATAGTAGAAGATCAGCTTATAATCTTTCGTACGAATGCCAAAGTGAGCAGGGTTGTTGTGGTTATGTCCCATATGCATCCAGTAGCGGTAGTAAGTTGCCTGCTTCCACCCCTCAGGCTCCTTGCCAGTATATAGAATCTCCTTAAAGCTCTCACCCTGCATGTAATCAGGCACTTTCCCTCCGACCATATCAATTATGGTTCCAGCGTAATCTACATTGTTTACGATAGCATCGCTCTTTGTTCCAGCCTTAATCTTTGCAGGATAACGAACCATAAAAGGCATACGCATAGACTCCTCATACATCCAACGCTTGTCAATGTAGTCGTGCTCGCCGAGCATAAAACCTTGGTCTCCAGTATACATAATAATGGTATTGTCCATCAAACCCTCAGCCTCTAAATAGTCAAATAGACGCTTTACATTATCGTCCACACCCTTAACACAGCGAAGATATCTCTTAAGATACTCTTGGTACACCTGTCTTGTGTGCTCCTTATCCGATAAATTTGGATCCATTGTCATCTTCAAATCATCTGCCATGTGGCGAACAATGTTACGACGGCTTACCGACGAACCGATAGTATCGCGCATAGAGTCATTGTGTCCGCGCGTTGCGATAGAACCGAACTTCTCGTTATTCCAAAGGCTAGCGGGTTCTGGGATAAAGGTATCCTCTAGGTAGTCCTTGTAGCGAGGATTAAACTCAAACATATCATGTGGAGCCTTAAACTGTACGCAGAAGAAGAAGGGTTGATCCTTCTTGCGAGTATTTTTCATCCAGTCGAGAGTGATATCCATAACAACATCCGAAGAGTGCCCCGTGTACTTCTTTCCTCGAACCTTTCTCCAACCAAGTTTTACGGAGTCTCGCTCATCTTTAGAGCAAAGTACTGGGTCGAAGTACTCGCCCTGACCATAGAATACATTGTAGTAATCAAACTTCTCGGGTTGGTTCGTGAGGTGCCACTTGCCAACAATACCTGTTTGATAGCCCAACTTCTTCATCTCGATGGGAAGATGTTGTTTCTCGATATCAAGTGGCTCCTCAAAATCCAGAATACCTGTTGTTTGGCTATATTGACCTGATATAATACATGCACGAGACGGCGTACTGATAGAGTTAGTGCAAAACGCATTTTGCATTATAATACCCTCATTACCAATGCGGTCAATCGTTGGTGTTGGGTTAAGCGGTGCAAGGCGTCCGCCATAAGCACCAATTCCTTGTGAAGTGTGGTCATCCGACATAATGTAGATGACATTAGGACGCTTTACTTCAGCAGCTTGGGCTTCACTACATAGAGCTGCCATTGGAGCTGCCGCTAAAAGCATCATTGGATAAACTTCTCGATTCATTATATTTTATTATTAGGTTAAAATTTCAATTCTCAAAAGTAATAATTATTTTAAAGGGATGCAACTTTTTACAGTTACATCCCTCATATTTTATATCATAGCATTATTTGCTTTTAGCGCTTGGCTCTGAGTATTTAGTGAGTGTATTATCTTTAGGATACAGAACCTCCAACGATTTAATCAGTGTCTTAGGATTTGAACTTGTGATACGCACCTTGATTGGAGCATCGTACTCGGGCTTAGGGATCGTAATTTTATGACGACCATCAGCACCCTTCTTTATGTCGTATGTTCCTACGGTCATACCCTCCATTGAGAGAGTAACCTTGTCTTGATCTCCATAAGTTGTATAGTTTACAAAGATATCCCAACTACTTACATAGTATCCAGGATCGACAAAACTAACATTGTACTCTACCCATTTTCTGGTATCAACACCTGCTGCCACCTTGCTGCCCGAGATATGACCATATCCTTTAGCTCGGCGCTCTACCTCTGTATCGTAGGCATCATAATTAGCTGTACGAAGTGAGTGCTCGGGCAACTTCGCCGCTTGAGCTTCAATAGATCCTTTCAGATGTATCTTCTCGCTCGATGAGCCAACCAAGATATCGTATTGACCTCCACTAACCTCAAAGCTATCACCCTTTCCTGCCCAGTGGCTTAGAGCATCATGCGAAAGTTCTATTGTTACGCTCTTGCTCTCGCCTGCTTTAAGGTGCACGCGCTTGAAGCCCTTTAGTTGACGTTTAGCCTCCGATTTCTTCCACGCATTATCCTTGATGTAGAGCTGAACAATCTCATCTCCAGCCACCTTGCCCGTATTGGTAACCGTAAGCGACACATCGACTTTACCTCCCGCGTTTAGCTTCGCATCGGAGATCTTAAGGTCCGCATATTTGAATGTTGTGTAGCTAAGTCCGTAACCAAACTCATACAGTGGCTTACCCTTAAAGTACATATATGTACGGTTATTGCGGATATTATAGTCATGAAGATCGGGCAGGTCACTATCCGAACGGAACCATGTAGTATTGAGTTTACCGCCAGGGTTAACATCACCGAACAATACTCGCGCGATAGCGTTACCTTGCTCTTGACCGTTAGCCCACGCACAAACTATAGCCTCTGAGTTTTGTTGAGCATCACCGATTGTGGTAGCGCCACTTGGGATAAGTACAACGATAACCTTTTTGTGAACCTTGCAGAGTTCATCAATGAGTTGCTGCTGACGTCCTGGGAGAGCCAATGTCAAACGGTCTCTATTCTCTGTCGATGTCTTCTCATCATTACCCACAAAGGCGATAACAACATCGGACTTCTTAGCCACAGCAATAGCCTTGTTCATATCAAGAGTATCGTTCTTAGGTGTAATAGCACACCCTGGCGCATAGAGAACCTCTCCCTTGAAACGATTTTTGATACCTTGCAGAGGTGTTATCTTTGACTGTGGGAAACCAGAGTAGATACCCAACCAACAGATATCCGCAAAAGGACCAACTACTGCCACGCTCTTAATATCGCTATCACTCAAAGGGAGTATGTTTTGGTCATTCTTAAGAAGCACGATCGACTTCTCGGCCGCCTCTAGCGCCAACGCTTTATGCTCCTTACTCTCAAGAACCGCTTTAGGGGTATTGCGATAAGGATCGTTTACATCATCACCAAATCCACCAACCATAAAGCGTAGACGAATAAGGCGACGTAGAGCCTTGTCGATATCAGAGTCTTTGATAAGCCCCTGCTTATACGCCTCCTTCATTCCCACAACCATCTTAGAGGCCGTAGGACGGAAGCACTCTTGATCGACACCTGCCTTAAGCGCCATAGCTGCTCCTTCTGCATTAGTAGGTACATACTTCATGTTTGAGTAGACACCTCCCACGGCATTCCAATCGGCAATAACATAACCCAAGAATCCCCACTCGTCACGAAGGACTGTATTTGTTAACCAGTTGTTTGCACTACAAGGCACACCATTCAATCCATTAAGGGCTGTCATGATACCCGCAGCACGCTCCTCCACAACACACGCCTTATATGCAGGAAAGTAGTATTCACGAAGATCGCGCTCGCTGATATTTGAGTGGATGCGCTCACGCTTATGGTCGACATTATTTGCAACATAGTGCTTTACGGTACACACTGTTTTTAGGTACGTTGGGTGAGTACCTTGCATACCGCGCACATACATCTTAGCCATCTGCGTCATGTGGTATGGATCCTCACTATAACACTCCTCGTTACGCCCCCAACGTGGGTCGCGCGACATATTTACCGTAGGCGAGAAGATCATCATCTCCTTACCATCAAAAGCGCGCGCCTCATCTGATATTGTCTGAGCAACTCTATACATAAGGTCGGTGTCCCAAGTGCTTCCCATCGCATTGTTTTGAGGAAAAGAGGTACACTTCCAACCTATAAGACCATGCAAAGCCTCCGAATACCAAACATATTTTGGAATACCGAGCCTTTCAATAGCTGGGATATCGGAGCTAAAGAAGCCGAACTTCTCCTCTAGGTTTAATTTCGAAAGAAGATCATCTGTTCTCTCATCAATAGATTTCGAGCTATCACGCCATACCTCTGCTCCTATAGTTGAAGTGACACTAAGTGCGGAAAACATGGCAAAAAGAGCCAACGATTTAAAGATTTTTTTCATCATTTAAGTAAATTAGTAAGTTTTGTGCTAAGGTAGTAATTAATAGAGTATAAACAAAAAAAACTGCTTAGATTACTCTAAACAGCTTTTTTATGTATGACGAATATTACTTCAACTTACTTAGAACATCCGAGATACGGCTCATCGCCTCTACTAGATTCTCATCCGATGTAGCGTAAGAGAAACGCAAATACTCAGGAGAACCGAAAGCGTCACCAGCAACAGTTGCTACGTGACCAACCTCCAAGATATAGAGAGCCAAATCGGTTGAGGTGTTGATTACAACATCACCAGCCTTCTTGCCAAAATAATAACTAACCTCTGGGAACAAGTAGAAAGCACCCTCTGGATCATTCACTTTGAAACCCTCGATCTTGCGAGCTAGCTCAACAACAAGGTTCTTGCGACGTTGGAAAGCCTCAAGCATATCCTTAACACACTGCTGATCGCCAGCAAAAGCGGCAACAGATGCCTTCTGTGCGATAGACGAAGGACCTGAAGTATATTGACCTTGTAGGTTGTTACAAGCCTTAGCGATCCAAAGTGGAGCAGCGATAAAACCGATACGCCATCCTGTCATCGCGTATGCCTTAGAGACACCATTCACGATGATCACACGGTCACGGATCTCCTCGAATTGAGCGATACTTTGGTGCTCACCAACGTAGTTGATGTGCTCGTAGATCTCGTCAGCAATAACATAAACCTGCTCGTGGCGCGCCAAAACCTCAGCGATCTCCTTAAGCTCTTGCTTGCTGTAAACGCTACCTGTTGGGTTTGATGGCGAGCAAAGAACAAGCATCTTGGTCTTTGGAGTGATGGCAGCCTCTAATTGAGCAGCTGTCATCTTGAAGTTATCTTCAATACCTGTCTCGATGATGATATTCTCACCCTCGGCAAGCTTCACCATATCAACATAACTAACCCAATATGGAGCAGGGATAATAACCTCATCACCTGGGTTAATCATCGCAAGGATTGTATTACATAGAGACTGCTTAGCACCTCCCGAAACAACAATTTGTGCTGGAGAGTACTCTAGGTTGTTCTCGTTTTTGAGCTTATCACAGATAGCTTGACGCAAATCAAGGTATCCTGGAACAGGTGAATAGAACGAGAAGTTATCATCAATAGCTTTTTTTGCAGCTGCTTTGATGTGGTCTGGGGTGTTGAAGTCAGGCTCACCAACACTGAGGTTGATGACATCGACTCCTTGAGCCTTAAGCTCATTACTCTTCTGTGACATTGCCAAAGTCTGCGATGGCGTCAAAGCCGCTAAACGATTTGATACGTTGCTCATTTAAATTCTGTATTATTAATTAATAAATCTTCAAACTGAAGTGCAAAGATAGGTAATCATTATCATAATATCAAGTATTACAATAAAAAAGAGGGCTAAACATAATATTTATTTTACCACTATTTGTTTGTTATTACAATATTACTACCTTTGTAGTAAATTATTTAAAAACCTAATCTATCTATGAAAAAACTTATTTACACATTTCTAGCCGCCCTCATGGTATCATGTTCATGTGGACAGTTGGAGGTTAAATCACCTGACACTCAAAATAAGCTGGCTTTTCAGCTCTCGAAAGAGGGTCAATTAACCTACACAATCGACAAAGGTCAAGAGTCAATTATCATCCCATCTGCAATGGGTTATATCCTAAAAGATGGAACAAAATTAGATGGCGACTTTAAACTTCTCTCAACCGCAACAGACACCTTCAGTGAAGAGTGGCAAACAATCTGGGGCGAGGACGAGACTGTTCTAAACCACTACAATGAGTTAACTCTTAACCTAGAGCACAAACCATCAGGAATCAAACTAAACATCATTGCACGCGCATTCAACGACGGTGTTGCGTTTAGATACGTGATCCCTAAGCAAGATAAGCTAGGTGAGTACGTTATTATGGATGAGCTAACAGAGTTCAACTTTCCTGGTGACTACAAAACATGGTGGGGCTATGCCGACTACGACAACTACGAAAAAACTGTCTACAACTCTCCAATTAGCGAGATCGGTAATATCGAGAAGTATGCACGTCGCAAAGACAAGGAGGAGATGGAGCGCCGCTCACTCACTCCAATGACCGTTGAAGTTAACGACAACCTAGCTGTTTCAATCCACGAAGCGCACCTTGTTGACTACCCAGATATGAGCATTGAGCGCATGGGTGATGGTATTGTTCTAAAGTCTCACCTTACACCTTGGATGAATGGCGACGCAGTACGTGTTAGTGGCGAGATGGTATCTCCATGGCGTACATTTACAATGGGTACAGCAGCTCAACTCGTTGAGTCTAAGATGCTAGTAAATCTTAACCCTCCATGCGCTTATGAGGATACAGACTGGATCAAGACATTCAAGTATATCGGTATCTGGTGGGAGCTACACATTGGCAAGACATCATGGGCTGAGAAGGTTCTTTTCGGACAACCGCTACCTAAAAACCGCCCTCACGGAGCAACAACTGAGAACGCTAAGATGCACATCGATTTCGCTGCAAAGCACGGTTTCGAGGAGGTTCTTGTCGAGGGATGGGATAAAGGATGGGATGATATGACTGGTTCTTGGACTGGTTATGGTATCTTTGACTGGAAGACTCCAACCGATGACTACGATCTAGTTGAGGTTTGTCGCTACGCAAAGGAGAAGGGCGTGAGAATCATGATGTATGTTGAGACAATATCTGATATCGACCACCTGGAGCCTGCAATGGACGACCTATTCAAGATGTATCAAGATCTAGGTATCACAACCGTTAAGATGGGATACACTGGTGATGTTAACTACGACTACGAGACTAAGAAGTACCGCCAACACCACCACGGACAGTACATGGTTCGTCACTACAACAAGATGATCCGCACTGCTGCTAAGTACAACCTTATGATCGTTAACCACGAGCCTATCAAGTACACTGGTGAGCAACGTACATATCCAAACATCATGGCTCGCGAGGGTGCTAAGGGTCAAGAGTACAACGCATGGAGCGCAGGTAATGCGCCAGAGCATGCCGTAGCACTTCCTTTCACACGTCTTCTAAGTGGACCAATGGATTACACTCCTGGTATCTTCAACATGAAGGTTCGTAGCAAAAAGACAAGCTGGGCGGACTGCTCTGTTAAGTCGACTATCTGTAAGGAGCTTGCTTTCTACCTTACAATGTATAGCCCAATTCAGATGGCAGCGGATCTACCTGCAAACTACGAGGGTGTACCTGCGCTTGAGTTCATCAAGTGTGTGCCAACAAACTGGAGCCGCAGCAAGGTTCTTCACGCTAAGATCGGTGACTACTATACTGTGGTACGCCAAGAGAGAGGTACCGACAACTGGTACCTAGGATCTGTCACTGACGAGAATAGCCGCACACTAGACCTAGACCTTTCATTCTTGAAGCCAGATACTAAATACGTAGCAACCATCTACGCTGATGGCGAGGATGCACACTGGGATGAAAACCCAGCAGCTGTTGACATCACAACACGCGAGGTTACATCAAGCGACAAGATGCAGATTAAACTTGCTCCTGGTGGAGGTCAAGCTATCGCCTTTGTTGTTGCAAAGTAAAACAACCTTATAAAATTTAGAAAACGGATAAGTATTAAACTTATCCGTTTTTTGCTTTTATTGTATTACCTTTGCATAAACGTTTAAATACACATAATATGTTTTCAAAAAGTGAAGAGTTAGAGCTATCCTTTAGATGGGATAGAGCAAAAAAAATTATGGAGCACAATGGTGTTGAGGCGATGCTTATAAGCGATAATACATCAATATGCTATCTCTCTGGACATATTTTTGCTGGCGTAGTATATATCTCTTTGGGCGAGGATCCAATATTCTTCATCCGCCGCCCTGTGGGACTCGAGGATAAACGAGTTGCATATATTCGCAAAGTTGAGCAAATACCTGACATATTAAACGATAGGGGATACTCGCAACCAAATAATATAGCATTGGAGGGAGATACAGCAACGTATAACGATTATATGCGTATACAAAAGATCTTTAAGCTATCACCCCAAAATATACTCTCTTCGGCAACCTCTATTATTCGTCAAACACGAAGCTGCAAAACCCCATTTGAGATAGAGCAGATCCGCCGCTCAGGAGTTAAACACTCTCAGCTATATGATATGATTCCTTCGATATTTAAATTGGGGATGAAGGATATTGATCTCGCTGCCGAGCTAGAGTATCACGCTCGACGATTGGGGAGCCTTGGAAATATGCGAATATTCGGAAATACTATGGAGCCAATCGCAGGAAGCATACTCGTTGGCGATAATGCCGACTCACCCTCTCCGTACGATTTTGCACTTGGAGGTGCTGGGCTTGACGGATCACTACCAGTAGGGTGTAATGGAACACCAATTGTAGGGGATATGACTATTATGGTCGATCAAGGTGGAACCTTTTCAAGATACATGACCGACATGACACGAGTCTACTCTGTAGGCAAGATCCCCGACGTAGCGTATCAAGCACATCAATTATCAATCGAGATGCACCAGATGCTGATGGATAGCGCAAAACCAGGGATCGCAACAGCCGATATCTATAACAAAACTCTTGAAATGGCACAAGAAGCCTCCCTCTCGGAGTTCTTTATGGGGCATACTCAACAAGCTGGTTTCGTTGGGCATGGTGTAGGGCTTGAGGTAAATGAGATGCCAGTGATAGCTCCTCGATCGCGAGATATGTTAGAGGTGGGAAATGTTATCGCTCTAGAACCAAAATTTGTAATTCCGGGAGTTGGTGCCGTTGGTATAGAGAACACATACGCCATCACTGAGCATGGCATCGAAAAACTAACGCTCCACGCAGAGAATATTATCGCGCTTGATTAATTGAATTTGGGCTTGCCTTTGTGTTCGCATTGGATTTTAAATGCTAAAAGCATTTAATAAAATTTTGAGATCCATGTTGTTTCGCAAATCTATTTGCATGAATAACATGGATCTCAAAATATTAAAGCATGGCGCTAAACCCAATGCGCAATATAAAGAATATTACTTCCATGTTGCCTTATACCATCCGCTTCCCCACAAAGCGCACCAGAAGACATCTTTATCATAGCTGTCGGGCTTAAGGTCGGTGATTTTATCGGGTTGTCCCAAGCCTCTGTTCGCTTTTACCCAGCTCTTACCGCCATCGCGTGTGATATAGGCTCCAGGGTTAAGAATAGCCTTTCCTTTACCCCAAGCGCGTTTGCCTGCCGATACAACAGTGACGATATTAGGGTCAACGGGCGAACTCTCAACTTGCCAGATATAGTGAGCATCAAAGAACAACTCCCAGCTCTTTCCATCATCTTTACTCACCCACGCGCCTCCTTCGCTAGCCTCTCCACCTTTGTCTCCACACGATATGTAGATATAACCGTTATTTGCATCAATAAAGACATTGTTAACGCTCTTTATTTGCGAAGGTATAGCCACCTTTTCCCAGCTCTTCGCGCTATCGTTCGAGCAATACAATCCACCCATTGTCTGTCGACAACGGTTCGATGCTACATAGATACGCTTATGGTTATTGGGATCAATCATCAAGCGGTTGAAACTGCCAGTCGCTTGTGGAAGATCAGGATTATCAAAACTCCAAGTCAAGCCACCATCATAACTTTTATAGACCCCATATCCATCAAACGCGTGTTTTGTTCCACCTTCCACTTCGGTAATAGCCATTCTATTTGCCACAAAGTACATATTCTTTGGATTCACAGGATCAATAGAGAGTGAGTGTTGAAAGACTTGGAAGCTCAACGCATTTTGATTGTTATAATCAATAGGTTGCGATATATTTTGCCAAGTCTTACCACCATCCGTTGTCTTACGTAGATGCCCGACGTGTGTTTGTCGGAACATAAGTATATAGATCTCATCGGGGTTGTTGGGATGTACAGCTGCCGTTGCAACGCTATGCGCACTATGGTTAACCTTTCCACCTGGCTCTTTGGCTATATCATGAATCTGACCCTCTATTTGACGCACACCAACAGCCTCTTTGTCATGGTAATCCCCCGTTGGAACACTCTCCCACAATCCATGCTCACCAGTGCATAGAAGAACGCGCCCCTCTACACCTGTGTTGGTGTATATCGTACGCCCTGGCAGGTCGCTTGTTCCTCGACTAATCCAGATCCCGCTACCAGACTTTGTCTCATAGTCGTCAATTTGCTCCCATGAAGCACCTCCATTCTGCGAACGCAAAGTCTGCTGCTCATGCCCTATATAGAGCGTACCCTCAGAGTCTACCTCCATGTGGCGCGTCCCTGCAAAACACTCCTTCGCCTGTATTGAGGCATGAAGGTGTGCAAACTGCATATTTGAGCCCATTGGTTGCCTGCGCTGTGCCCAATACTCTGCATCGCGCTTCTCTGCCCAATAAAGACCTGGACGAGCACATACAATCCAGTTTTTACCGCCATCGCTCGTCTTCCACACATCCGCTGGACCAAAGGTAAAATCATGCTTTACATTACAACTAACATAGATCTCATCTGGACTCTTTGGGTTTACTCTAATGCGGTTGAACACCTGCAAAATATTGCTTGGCAACTTCGGATAATCCTTATAAATCTGCTTTGAAGGGACACAGAACCACTTGCTCATGCAGCGGTTATAGAGCCACTTCATTGAGTTATTATTAATTTTAGTGAGGTCAAGAGCTAGGTTTCCTGTAATATCACTCCATGTCTTACCACCATCAACGCTCTTAAAGACGCCGCCCTTAGATTGGATACTTCCCTTACCATCTGGCGAGTAGACACTCTGCTCAACAATATAGAGGGAATACTTTTTAGTCGCAGGATCATAGTGGCTAGCCATATCGCGAGGCAGGTTATTAGGCAACCCTTTACCCGATTTTTTCCAGCTATCGCCTCCATTCTCGCTTCGGTAGAGACCATGACCCGTAATTGCCAAAACAACTTTGGGATTGGTTGGGTCGACTTTAATATCGCCAACATCAACCATATCGGGCAACCCCTTTGTCACCTTTGTCCATGTCTGCCCCCTGTCTGTACTTTTGCTTATAAATCCATACTCCGATCGGTTTTGGATAATACCATTAGGCTCCTTTACCGAACGATGGTTATCCTTGACGTTATAGAAGTCACCCGCTCCAATATACCAATTATTATCATTTGTCGGATCAACAGCAAGCTCTGAATAGCATTTGCCAATATCAACAAGTTGGTTCCATGTACGCCCTCGATCCTCGCTGACGTTTACCCAACCATCACGATCTATTGCCATTGCAAAATCTGGATTCTGCTCCGAGAATACAATCTCAATCACGCGCTCCATGTCGTATCCATCGCCATCACAATCTTTGAGCGTTTGCCACGAAGCGCCTCCATCCCACGAACCGTGTGATACGTGCATATCAGGACCCATAAGGAGCGTTTTGGGGTCACTTGGGTGACACCAAAACTCCTCATTGTAACCCGACATACCTGGTCCAAACTGCCTCCATTCAATGTGAGACGTTGACGTCACCCGTTCATTAGGCAGGCGACTAAATAGACTTTGTGCACTCTCACCGTGTGCAACACCAGCAAAAGCTAGTGCGGCAATCAGCAGTGCTCTCTGTTTTAACTTCATAATATTTTAGATTTAGGTTTTTTTATCACTCAACTCTTATAAGTGTAATATCGAATATAAGCGTAGAGTATGGTTTTATTGCTCCCGCGGCACGCGTTCCATAGCCCAAATTAAATGGTATCACAACCTCCCAGCGCGAACCCTCGGGCATCTCACGAAGTGCTCTTCGCCAACCATCAATAAGCTCATTGAGCCTCAAAACAGCGGGGCGTCCTTTGCCCTTTGTGGAGTCGAAGATCTTGCCGTTTACGAGTTTACCCGAGTAGTTAACATGCACAATACTCTTGGGTGAGGGTTTAACTCCTTTGCCTGGCGTTATAACGCGATACAACACGCCACCATAGATCTCATTCACCCAATCTTGAGCCGCGTACTCTTTTAGAAACTGCTGGTTGCGATCCTTATACTCTTGATGTTTTAAGCTCACTGTTCACCCTCCGCCATTAATTGTACTGCGACGTCCAACGCCTCGTAAAACTCAGCTCCAAAACGGCGCTTGATAGCCCCTTCGAGTGATTTATATATCGGCATCTGGAGTTTGCGCCCATTTTCACACGCCGAAGAGCAGACTCCCCAACGGTGATAGTTTAGCCCAACCGAACCGTTCGATAGATTGATGAGTCTAATGGGGTAGAGGTGGCAAGATATTGGTTTCTGGAACGAACACTTACCCTCGCGCCAAGCCTTTTCGATTGCACATAGAGTAAGTCCATTCTCTGTATAGGTGTACGCGCACTCTGCATCATTCACAAGTGGGGTAGTATAGTCTCCATCCTCGTCAACTACCATGAAGCCTTGTCGCTCGACCGACTCAACACCTTCAGGGGTCATGTATGGACGATAGTTATCATACTCACTTTCAAGGACATCAACCTCATCCATCTCCAGCGGTGCACCCGAGTTACCCTCTACGCAGCATATACCTTTACATTTTGATATATCGCAAGCAAAATGCTCCTGTAAGATGTCAATACTAACAATCTTATCATCTATTTCGATCATCATAACTAAATCTGCGAATTATAGGTGTCCTCAATCATGATATCAAAAAACTCCCCGATACTCATACCCGCAGCTGTAATCTGTTGAGGTACAAGGCTTCCGCTACTCATACCTGGTATGGAGTTGATCTCGATAAGGTATGGTTCGCCGTTATGATCAATAATAAAATCAATACGCACAATGCCACGACATCGACAAGCACGATAGGCGGCTAGAGTCATCTCATTGAGCTTCAAACGCACCTCATCGCTCAACTGAGCTGGCGTTATCTCCTCACAAAGCCCCGTTGTATACTTTGCTTCGGTGTCAAAGAAATCACGTTTCGAAACCATCTCCGTAATTGGCAATAGGTACTCCTCGCCTTTTGATGTAATCATCACACCACAGCCAACTTCGCGACCTACGATAGCCTCCTCAATCAACACTTCATAGCTCTCCGAGAATGCCACCTCCAAAGCGGCTGGGATCTCATCAACGCTCTTTACCTTACTTACTCCATACGACGAGCCGCTCGCGTTAGGTTTAATAAATAGAGGCAATCCTAACTCCTTAGCTATCGCTTCTGGATCTATCTTTAAGGTTTTATTCACAAAGATCTCGCGCGCAAGGTTCACCCCACACCCTGCAACCATACGCTTCGTTGCCGCCTTATCAAATGTAAGAACCGACGAGGTCATCGAACACGAAGAGAAAGGTACGCCCATCATCTCCAAATAGCCTTGCAACATTCCATCCTCCCCAGGTGTACCATGTATGATAATAAGAGCGTAGTCAAACTCTCGTTTGTCGCCCCCTACGCTAAGGGTAAAATCATTAAGATCGACAAAGTAGCTCTCACCACTGGGCGTCGTGTGGCACCATTTACGACCATTGATATCAATGAGTGTAATGTCATATTTAGCTCTATCAAGAGCCGACTCTATCTGTGCTGCACTATTGAGTGCAATCTCTCTCTCCGAGGAGTTACCTCCCGCAAGAAGTGCTATCTTTAACCTACGCATAACATATTACGGATTATATATATCTGTATATCTAAAATCTAATATCTGTTGAACCATATTTTTAAGCTCCCTTGCCTCGATATTTGTATCATCGAGAGCCAAAGCCCTATTAAAATCATTCAGCGCCTTGCCCCACTCATTATTGTGGAAATACCATCTACCGCGCTCAACATATAGTTCAACACTCGGCGCCTCCTCAATAGATTGATCCAAACTCACTAGATACTCCCGAGGGTCCCACAACTTCTTCTCACGAATATACTCCAAGACCGAAGCGGGAAGCATATCGGCAACAGACTCCGAGCGCCTTAATGAACTGCGAATTTGCGTTGAACTATAGCGCCACAATGGCACATCGCTGAGCAAGGCAATCTTATCAAGATACTGATCCACAACCTCCCCCTCGCGAGGATATACATATATTGGATAGTTCTCTAATATCTCCTCATGCTCCTTCCACTTACTTAGCTGCCCAACAAGGTCACCCCCCATAAGTATAGAAAACGTCATCTGAGAGCCATAGTTTTCTGTCAAGTGGCGCAGTGTGTTTATTGTATATGACGGTCTTTCGAGCAAAAATTCAATCACCGATGGCTTTATACTCTCAGGGTAACGACTACCATCACACGCCCTCTGAGCCATCTCAAAGCGATCCATCTCTGGAGCCAGATCACGGCTCTCCTTGAGTGGATTACGCGGCGAAACAACCATCACTAACTCATCACACAGCCCACTCTCCACAGCATACTCCGCAAGAGCAATATGCCCTTTGTGAATAGGGTTGAATGAGCCGAAGTATAACATCACTCGCTTCATTACGACACCAAGAATTTTGCTATTATTTCACGCGCTTGCTCAACTGCAATACCTAAATCGTCATTGACCACAACATGGTCGAACTCACCCTGTTGTGTAAGTTCAAACTCCGCACGAGCTATTCTCTTTTCGATAACCTCCTGCGAATCTGTTGCGCGCCCCTCTAATCTACGTCGAAGCTCTTGAATTGATGGGGGCATAATAAATATCGAACACGCATCCTCTCCAAAGATACTCTTGAGCCTTACGCCACCAACCACATCGACATCGAAAATTATAGTGTTTCCTTTGCTCCAAATACGATCCATCTCACACTTAAGTGTACCATAACAGGTGCCAGCATAAACCTCCTCCCACTCAACAAACTCATCGGCGGCAACGCGACGCGAGAACTCGTCTTTTGATAGGAAATAATACTCCACACCATCCTTCTCCACACCTCGTGGTGCTCGCGAGGTTGCAGATATCGAAAACTCTAACGCTGGAAAAAACTTCAACAACTCGTTGATAATGGTACTCTTACCACTACCACTAGGAGCCGAAAAGATTATCAATTTACCTCTATTCATATATTACAAAATATTGAGTACCTGCTCTTTAATCTTCTCTAGTTCGTCCTTCATCTGAACAACTAGACGCTGTATGTTAGACTCATTTGCTTTTGAACCCATAGTGTTAATCTCACGTCCCATCTCTTGCGCTATGAAACCCAACTTACGACCAACACCCTGCTCCTCAGCTGCCACTTCGCGGAAGTAGTTACAGTGGTTCGAGAGACGTACTTTCTCCTCTGTGATATCAAATTTTTCAACGTAGAAGATCATCTCAGCCTCTAGGCGGTTACTATCAACATCGACCTTTAACTTTGCGATATTCTCACGTATACGCTCCTTTAATATCTCAACACGCCCTGCTTCAAAAGGGATAACAGCCTCTTTATACTCCTCAATTAGGGTCACACGACGAAGTAGGTCATCAATTAAAATTGAACCCTCCTGCGCTCGGAACTCATTGAGTCTATCGAGCGCCTCTTTAACGCAGCTCATCAAAGCCTTCTGCTCCTCTTCGCCGATCTCCTCCGACGATTGAGCTATGACATCTGGCATCTTTAGAGCGGCAAGAATAGTCGAGTTATCAATCTCACCCTCAAAACCAGCCTCTCGCGTAGCATCAACTATCTGAGCATAGTACTCAGCAAAGAGTAATTTATTGATACTTAGCGTGCTTTGACTAGATGTAGAAGCGACGTTTATTGAGACATCACACTTTCCGCGTTGCACCTCTGTTGTCACAACGGCACGCACATCATTTTCAAACTGTCGATAAAAAGATGGGAGCCTTAGCGAGAGGTCAATCTGCTTTGAGTTTAGTGTACGCACCTCTACGGTGATTATTTTGTTGGCTAGTAAGACCTCAGCTTTACCGAAGCCTGTCATTGAACGTATCATATGCAATCTATTGTTTTTTCGCAAAAATAGTAAAAACAACGGTAAAATAGAGATGTATATGAATTAATAATAAAAAAAAGAGAGTTTAGAGTACAACATTAAATATATTTTTATACATTTGCATGCTGAAAATGGAGCCTGCGTTGACAGGTTACACTGGTATATAAATCTCTTTTAGATACTGAATTTTTAAATTAAACTACTGTTCAAAATATCAGCTATGAAAAAACACAATTTTAACGCGGGACCATCGATTCTTCCGCAAGAGGCACTCGAAAATGCAGCCAAAGCAATCTTAGATCTTAACGGCTCTGGTCTCTCGCTTCTTTCGATTTCACACCGCACTAAAGATTTTGAGGATGTACTCAACGAGGCGAAATCTCTACTTAAGGAGCTACTTAACATTCCTGACAACTACCAAATTTTGTTCCTAGGTGGTGGTGCTAGTACTCAATTTTTCCACATCCCATTCAACTTCTTAGGTAAAAAAGCAGGTTATATCAACACTGGTGTATGGTCAAAGAAAGCTCTCAAAGAGGCTAAGATGTATGGTGAGGTTGTAGAGCTAGCGACATCGGCTGACAAGAACTTTACGTATATCCCTAAGGGTGTTGAGATCCCTGCAGATCTTGATTATCTTCACATCACATCGAACAACACGATCTATGGTACTGAGTACAAGTGTGACCTAGATTCACCTGTTCCTGTAATCGCAGATATGAGTTCAAACATCCTAAGCCGCGAGATTGATGTTACAAAGTATGACATGATCTATGGTGGAGCACAGAAGAACTTAGGCCCTGCAGGTGTTGCTTTTGTAATTATCAGCGATGCTCTTCTAGCAAAGCAGGCTCGTGAGTTGCCATCAATGGTGAACTACAACTCTCACGTATCAAACAACTCAATGTTTAACACTCCTCCAGTACTTCCAATCTTCGTTCTTAACGAGGTGTTGAAGTGGGTTAAGTCAATCGGTGGCATCAAGGAGATCTCTCGTCGTAACGAGGAGAAGGCTGAGATGCTTTACAACGAAATTGACCGCAACCCTATGTTCATGGGAACAGCAGTTAAAGAGGATCGCTCATCAATGAACATCTGCTTTGTAATGAGTGAGGGCAACGAGGAGAAGGCAGCTGACTTTATGGAGTTTGCTAAGTCTAAGGGTATGATCGGTATCAAGGGTCACCGCCTAGTTGGTGGTTTCCGCGCATCATGCTACAACGCCCTTCCAAAGGAGAGTGTTGAGGCACTTATCGCTTGCATGCAGGAGTTCGAGAACATGAACAAATAATCAAAGCAACAATGAAGGTTTTAATTGCAACTGAGAAACCCTTTGCCAAAGAGGCAGTAGAGGGAATTAAAGAGATCATCGAAAGCGCAGCTTACGAGGTTGTTCTTTTGGAGAAATACACAGACAAAGCAGAGCTTTTAAGCGCTGTTGTAGACGTAGATGCTATCATCATCCGTTCAGATAAAATTACATCTGAGGTGATTGACGCTGCACCACAACTCAAGATCGTTGTACGTGCAGGTGCAGGATACGACAATGTAGACCTAGCAGCTGCTTCACAAAGAGGTATCGTTGTTATGAATACCCCAGGTCAGAACTCTAACGCAGTAGCTGAGTTGGCTCTATCAATGATGGTTTTCATGTCGCGCAACCAATTCACTCCAGGTACAGGTTCTGAGGTTCAAGGCAAGACTCTAGCTATCCACGCTTACGGTAACGTAGGTCGTTTGGTAGGTATCAAGGGTAAGGCTCTAGGTATGAACGTTATCGCTTTTGATCCTTTTGTCGCTGATGCTGCGGTTTTTGCAAACGATGGTGTTGAGCAGGTTAACTCTATCGAGGAGCTATACTCTCGCGCTAACTTCCTTTCACTTCACATCCCTGCAACACCTCAGACTAAGAACTCTATCGGTTACGACCTTCTAAAGTCAATGCCTAAGGGTGCAACTCTTGTCAACACAGCGCGCAAGGAGGTTATCGACGAGGCTGGTATGATCGAGGCTATGAGCGAGCGTACAGACCTTAAGTATATCTCAGACATCGCTCCAGCTGCGGCTGAGGAGATGAGCGAGAAGTTTGGCAAGCGTTTCTTTGCAACATCTAAGAAGATGGGCGCTGAGACTGCCGAGGCTAATATCAATGCAGGTCTAGCAGCAGCTCGCCAGATTGTTGGCTTCTTGAAGGATGGTGATACCAAATTCCAAGTAAATAAATAGAGATCTAAATTAATAAATATTTAAAGAGGGGTGAAATGAGCTAGATGGTTAGTTACGTTTCACCCTTTTTTGCCCAAAACTACAATACTTATGGTAAAGATTAAACCTTTTTGCGGAATACGCCCTCCTAAGCACCACGCTGCGGAGGTAGCGTCACGTCCTTACGACGTTTTAAACTCTGTCGAGGCTAAAGCCGAAGCAACAGAGCGTTCTCTACTCCACATTATCAAACCAGAGATCGACTTCGACCCAATCATCGACGAGCACTCTGAGGAGGTTTACCAAAAAGCGATGGATAACTTCTCTCTTTGGAGAGAGAATGGATGGTTGGAGCAGGATGAAAAAGAGCACTACTACATCTATGCCCAGACAATGAACGGTCGTACTCAGTACGGTCTTGCTATGTGCTGTCACTTTGAGGACTACCTTTCAGGTGCAATCAAAAAGCACGAGCTTACTCGTCCCGACAAGGAGGAGGATCGCATGATGCACGTACGCAACCAAAAGGCAAATATCGAACCTGTATTCTTCGCCTACCCTGATAGCGATGAGATCAACTCAATCGTTGAGAGCTACGTTAAAGAGAACGCTGCCGATTATGATTTCGTTGCTGAGGATGGCTTTGGTCACCACTTCTGGGTAATTGCTTCGGAGGAGATCAACGCGCGTATTACAGATGTATTTAAGAGTATCCCTGCTCTTTATGTAGCTGATGGTCACCACCGTACAGCTGCTGCTGCTAGAGTGGGACAAGAGTGCATGGCAAACAATGAGAACCACACTGGTGAGGAGGAGTATTGCTACTTCCTAGCTGTGTCGTTCCCTGCTTCTCAGCTTCAGATCATTGACTATAACCGCGTGGTTAAGGATCTCAATGGTCTCTCAGAAGAGCAACTCGTAGCAGCTCTTCAGCAAGATTTCGTTGTCGAGAAGATGGGGGAAGCTATCTACACACCTTCGACACTTCATAACTTCTCAATGTACTTGGGCAGTGAGTGGTATAGCCTTACAGCTAAAGAGGGCACGTACGATGACTCGGACCCTATCGGAGTGTTGGATGTAACTGTTCTCTCAAACCTTGTACTTGACAAGATTCTTGGCATCGACGATCTACGTACCTCTAAGCGTATTGATTTCGTCGGTGGTATCCGCGGGCTTGGAGAGCTTAAGAAGCGCGTAGATAGTGGCGAGATGGCCGCTGCCTTTGCGCTCTATCCAGTATCTATGGAGCAACTCATAAATATCGCCGACACTGGCAATATCATGCCTCCAAAGACTACATGGTTCGAACCTAAACTTCGTTCAGGTGTGGTTATCCACTCTTTTGAGTAGTTAATACAGAATTTAGGGCGGTTAATATAGCCGCCCTAAATTATCTTTAATAGTATATAAAAATGAATACTCACTATACATCAGAAATAAATACTCAGATCGTTATTTCGTTGCTTAAGCAACATGGAATTAAAAAAGTGATTGCGTCACCAGGTGCTACAAATATTAATTTTGTCGCTAGTATTCAACAAGATGATTTTTTCGAGATATATTCATGTATAGATGAGCGTTCGGCAGCATATATGGCGTGTGGGCTAGCTTTTGAAACAGGAGAGGCTGTTGTTTTAAGCTGCACAGGAGCAACGGCATCAAGAAATTATATGCCAGCTCTCACTGAAGCTTATTATAGTAAGATACCTATCATTACAATTACTTCATCGCAACCAATCAATCTGACTGGGCACCTACAAGCACAGGTGACAGATCGAAGTACTCCACCATCAGATATTGTGCGATATAGTGCAATTTTACCTGCCGTAAACAACAATAATGATATATGGGATTGTGAAATAAAAGCTAATAATGCAATCTTAGAGAGCAAACGCAATGGTGGGGGACCTGTGCATATAAACTTAATCACTACGTGTGATAGAGACCTTTCGATTATTGAATTGCCAGAGTATCGAAAAATAGATAGAGTTACACTCTATGATGATTTTCCAGTTTTACCTTTAGGTAGAATTGCTATTTTTATTGGTCGTCATAAGCAAATGTCGCAGGAGCTAACTCAATCAATAGATAGATTTTGTGAAGCAAACAATGCCGCTGTTTTCTGCGACCACACTAGTGGGTATAGAGGAAAATACGCAATACACCTTTCTCTTTTAGCATCTGTGCGTGAGAAAGTAGAGTTTAGCTACAATCCAGACACATTGATTCATATAGGAGAGATCTCATTTGATTACCCGACACTAAAGATAAACCCCAAAACTGTTTGGCGAGTAAATATAGATGGCGAAATTAGAGACACATTCAAAAAAATGAAATGTGTATTCGAGATGAACGAGGAGCATTTCTTTAACAATTATAACAAATCCTCAAAGAGCAACATAACTTTTTACACTGAGTGCAAAGAGGCTCTTGACGATATTCGATGTAAAATTCCAGAAGTCCCATTTTCTAATATCTGGATAGCCTCGAAACTATCTCCTCTCATTCCTGAAAACTCAACCATCTATCTTGCGATTGGAAACTCCTTAAGAGCATGGAATCTATTCGATCTACCGCCATCGGTCAAAGCAACTAGTAATACTGGCGGTTGTGGTATTGATGGATTCACATCATCATTAATTGGCGCCTCTCTTGCTTGTGATAATCAACTATATTATTTAGTTACAGGAGATCTTGCTTTCTTTTACGATCTTAATGCTCTCGGTAATCGACACACTCCAAGCAGAGTTCGCGTTCTACTCATAAATAATGGTAAAGGAATCGAATTTCGTAATCCGAACCATCCAGGCGAACAATTTGGAGATGATACGGACACATATATAGCAGCAGCAGGTCACTATGGGAATAAATCAACAGAGTTAGTTAGATCTTATTCTGAAAATCTAGGGTATGAATATATAACAGCATCCTCAAAAGAGGAGTTTAATGCTGTATATCAAAAGTTTATTACGCCATCGATCACTCAACGCCCAATGATTTTTGAAGTTTTCGTAGATTCAGAGTGCGAAAGTGAAGCCTTAAGGCAAATTTACAATATTATAGAGCCACCATTTAATCTTGCTTTCGCAGCTACAAAATGTGCCAAAAACATACTTGGAGACAAAGTCTACTCTACTATAAAACATGCAGTAAAGGGATCTAAATAACACTATTTTTACCTATGCAATGGTGTCGATACCTAGCATGAGATTACAATTAGCAAGTAGCACAATTTCGATATTTCAAATAATTGAGTTACCTTTGTGTCGTAAACATTTAAAATATGGCAAAAAAAATAGCTAAGATAGAGAAGTTGGTGACGACACAAGAGATGAACACGCTCTTCGAGGAGCTATATTCTGCACTCGTTGAACAGAATATGAATCCAGAAGATATGCTTGAGAAACTTGAGGATATTGAGAATATGAAGTTCACTGAGTATAATACGTGGATACCTCTACGTGGACTTATAATGCTCAAGAGCTACCTTCTTGATGGTGATATCGAGGCTCAATATATATGCAAAAAGCGAGTTGGTGCAGTTGTTAGCAGTGGAACTGACGATCAAATAGAGGCTTTTGACATGATGCTCGAAGGGGAAATTCAGGGCTTAGATCTACTTGTTATGGCTAAAGAGAGTGATGATAAGGAGTGGGAACGTAAATTATATATAAAGATAATCGCTCAACTAGTCACTATCTGTGAAATGGGCGCATCACGTAAGTTCGGCTACCCGATAGCTCTCAAAGCTCTTGACAAATATCTTGCAGAGGCACGCCGATATTGGTAAGCGAAATTTGACTTAAAAACAACGAGAGTTCGACACAGTTGCCGAACTCTCGTTTCTTGTTATTTATGATAAAGCTCAATCGCGGAGATTGCCCACTTAGGACCACTAAACTCTAGCTCCAGTTAGTTATCAACTCCAACAGCGACCTCGTAACACCCCGTGTGAGGATTATCGCTCTTAATGAGCATATCTCGCATCAACTCCTTGCCATTAGCCTTAAGCGACATGGTTAGATCCCATCCTGGGCGCTGCGAAAATTCGTTAAAATAGTCACCTGTATATACATTCAGCTCATACTTTCCAGGTACCAACTTGATACAGAAGGTCGCGGCTTTAGATCCAAAATTGCAATCACGTTTCCAGTGAGGCACACGGCGCATACTCTCGTGGTGACGCTCCTTAACATTCGTAACACTCTGCGCGCTCCAACCAAATTGGTTCTTGCGTGGATCATAAATATTCTTCTTACTAATCGCCTTAAAGCCCCAAACATTGTCTGGGCAACCATACTTCGAGAATGCAAACTTTGCATACAACAGAGGCTCAGGATTTGGATACTTCTCAACGATAGTCTCATCAGAGAGCGATGGCTGCGAAGAGCACTCTTGAGGGCAATCCACTCCAAAAGTATTGTAACTAATCGGAGCACCTGTAACAGATCTGTCTATTGCCGTTATATTGACCTTATCGGTGGTAATAACAACTCTATCAAAGCCAATATCACTATCTCGCTGGTATACCTTAAATGTATGATAGCCGACCTTGTCAACTGTGATAACAAACGGTATGCGCTCCATCTGGGCAGCGACATTATTGTACCAATTTCGACTATCTCTGTTTTTATTAGGAAGAGTTGTCGTAACTCTCGCCCCCTTAGCTCTCACGCCACTAAGGATCATAGGCTCACTATCACCAACTCCAACGGCGATCTCTGCACTTCTGCCTTTACCCTCATTTAGTGTTGGTATACGATAAAGGTATCCTTGGAATGTTCCAGTTGTTGTAAAGTAGATATCATACTCAAGTGTTGCTACGCCCTTAGTTTGAGTCTCTTTCTTACCCCCCTTAACAAACATTGATGAGCCAATATAGCCATAATCATCGTACTTCACCCACTCGGCACCATCATGACCTTGCGAAGAGCGAGAGTAGTGTTCAGCTTCGAGCGTTACATACCCACAACCCTCCATATAACTCTTCTCACGAAGCTCAACATTGTAATTCTCCGAGATCACCTCATACTCCTTTTTATAGCCATGCTCATCGCTAACGGTAACCTTAGCCGTAGACAAATCAGCTGGTGCACGATCCCAGTCGATGCTAACCCAAACACGCTCCTCGATACCTAGGCTACCTCCGCCCTTAGAGAACTTAACCCAATCAACATCAGCCTCGATTTTCCAACTGTTAGGAGCTAGCTCGCGGTTGAATACATCTATAAAACGATGGTTATCCTCGCCTTTGGCAAAACGTAGAGCGACCTTCTCAGCCCCCGTCTTTTGCCCCTCACACACTGAGCCAATACCTTTTTGTTGCTCCTCGCTATATACTCTCTCGAAATGGAGCACTTCGGGAATACCAGCGATATCATAAACACGCTCTGTGATGTTGTAGTATCCATAAGGATCTACAATGCCGCGCCATTTGCCATTCTGAATTGTATCGTATTTATGTAAATCAAGCTTAATCTTCTTCGCTGCGATATCAGATAACTGTTGATACTTATTCACCGAAGCGTAGCGTCCTTGCTTTGCGTAGAAGTAGTTTTTGTGGTAATAATATGTCTTCTCAGCCATCAAACGAGCCGAACGGATAGGGTAGTAGACCAGATGCCAGAAGGTATCATGGTACTCTGTAGCAATCTCTTTATAGAGCACCTCTGCTCGACTCTCCATATCGCGATATCTCTCAATGGCTATTTGTGCCTCATCACCAAAATCAAATGGTGTGTAATATTGAATCTGTCCTCTAGGCTCAAAATCAGCACTCTGGAATGAACACATAAAATCTGGTCTATGCGAATAGGCTCTTTGAGTAAATTCGGTATATAGGTCTGTTATTTTGCGCGCAACATTCGAACCCACACCATATAAGACTTGGCTCTGCTCATTGACAAACTCACGAGGCGAACGCCCCTTCCATGCCTCCATATCATTGGCGAGAGTCATAAAGAAACTCAAACCTAACTCAGCTGGTTTAATATCTCCGACATTCACGATCCAATACTCTCTAGCTCCTGCATCGTAGCTCTTCGAGAGTTGTTCGCGTATCAGGCTATATGGCGTTGTGGTCAACCAATCATAAGGCGAAGGGCTACCTTGATAAGCCAAATGGTAGTAGAACCCGTTTCCACCCTTACGTTTTAGCTCTTTCTCGGTAGGTGTTTGACGCATGTATCCGTGGTTATCCTCCGTCACAACGATAATAATATCCTCAGGCAGATCCAACGGGGCACAGTGCTCTTTGCCATCTTTGCTCTCACCATTATATAGCTCGCCCGTCTCCTCGTATGGGACAAATATCTGCTTCGCTCCATCCTCAGAACCAAAGACCTCTTTAATCATTTGGCGCTGTAAGTTGATGATGTTTTGTAGGAACTTAACTCTATTTTCGAGTGTTGGGTTCTTCAATAATCGACACTGATACGGTGAATCGTGCACACCACGAATACCCATCGTGTATATCATATTAAACTCCTTGCTCTCCTCCAAACGCTCCCTCCAATACGCCTCAATAGCTTTTGGATTTACCGTATAATCAAACTCCAAGCGCTCGTTTATATTGTATTTTTTAGCATTCTTCTCTGCCCACTCATACCACTCATCGTAGTTGTTACGAGCCATATTTTCGCAGTGTGATGTTCCGATGTAGATACCATGATCCGTTGCATTACGTGGATTGATCGGCACGCCATGCTCATCCTTAAACTCAAAGAAGTAACTACCCGCCTCCATCATCGACGGCCATATTGTATTGGCTTTAAGGCGCAGCATCAACTCAAACACCCGCTCATAAGTCTCAGGACTGATCGCCCCTTTACTCTTATCCTTCGAAGTGTAGCCACTCCACTTAATCATCGCCTCCTCGTCGTTAAGAAAAATTCCGCGAAAACGAACCGATGGCTCCTTAGATAGGGTATCAATAGGGTTTATCGCCAACCTCTTTTGGGGTGATGGCTTCGAGTCACACCACCAGTACAGAGGCGAAACGCCGAGTCGCTTGGATAGCTCCAAAACTCCAAACGCAGCACCTAGAGGGTCACTACCCGCAACAACGATAGAGCTTTCGTTTGTGCCTCTCAAATTCTCGACGCTCTTAATCAAGAATCGTTCGCGCTGCCCCTCCAAACTCTTATTATTAGGCAACAGACCTCGCTCCTCGCCACTTTGGATTAAGCCATCAGAGCTAAGTCCAACGATAATCGCGTCACCCGTGATCGACTCTTTGGAGTTGACAATCTCAACGCGCTTGCCCGAGATCATCTCTATATCATTTTGCAGATATCGAACCGCTTTATGAAGCGGCATTGGCTGATCCACCGATACGTATATCTGCATTGTATCGTCTCCTACGATAGTTACCTTTGCACTATCATTAGTATTACCGCACCCAGTCAAAAGTGCAAGTAAGGTTAATTGCGATAAAAGTTTCTTCATTTTATGGTTTATTGTTTAGGTATGAAAACAAGAGGGAGCGCTCAATAAAATGAACACCCCCTCTTGTATAAACTACTTCAATTTCACTTTGTAGACAACAGCCTCACTAAATGGAGCCTTGCCCGATGTTGCGGTGATTGTTAAACCCTCAGTTGTGTGGTTCCAGTTGATCTTCTCGTTAGACCCAAGAAGCGAAACACTCTCTATTTTTCGACTTGATGCAGCTCCTGCGGCAAATGTCTTGAGTGTGTACTTCTCGCCTGCTGTAGGTGGAGCTAACTGAATGATGTATAGGTTATCGCCATTGATATTAAATCTAAAATCAAGATCTGAGAACTTAACGCCATGAGCTTGAACACCACCAAACGTATTAGCTTTAAGTTTAGCAACACCCTCACCATAGACTACAAATGGGCGGGTATTATAAATCGCCTCACCATTTACCTTAAGCCACTCGCCCACCTTAAGTAGACCTGAACGCTGCTCATCTGGGATAAGACCATCATGCGTTGGTGTGATACCTAGAAGCAGACAACCGTTCTTGCTCGAGATATCAACAATCTCGTCGACGATATCGTTCGATGTCTTGTTGCGAAGATCATCTCTCCAACTCCAACCATTCCATGGGAATGAATCATCAGTCAACCAAGGGTAATCAGTCTTTTCGTTCATACGACCCTTCTCTAGGTCAAGAACGCCAGTTCCAGCGGGTAGGTCTAGGTTCTTGTACGTTAGAACAACCTCTTGATTATTTCTCTTCGCTTTATCGTAGTAGTAGTTAACCATCTCGGCGCGGTCGGCCTCAGGAAGCAAGAAAAGACGGCTATCGAACCATAGTAGGTCTGGCTCATACATATCAATAACCTCATAGATCTTATCTTTCCACATCTTGACAAACTTGCTTGATGGGGCATAGCGAGGACTCACCTCTCCATAGAACTGACCACTTGCGCTGTGACGGTTCTTTGATGAGAAACTATTAAAAGTTGCCTCCTCAGTGAACTCACCGTACATATCTTTGAACTCAGGATCAGAAGTATCAACGAGTCCGCTCCACAAGTTATACCATCCCCACTCCCAGCTGTGGTGGAAAGTAGCTACAAACTTAAGACCCTCGCCCTTGATAGCCTTCTCAAGCTCGCCTACGAGGTCTCTCTTAGGTCCATAGTTTACTGTGTTGTACTTGTTGA
>JBCQVD010000007.1:0-34532 GCA_047173405.1 Rikenellaceae bacterium | reverse complement strand
CTTCATAAATGTTTCGAGAGCGCCAACACCCTCGAAGATATACTTCGCTCAATAAAGGTGATGGAGCAGAATGGAGCACTCACCCCCCACGAAGCACAAAGCGTCGAGCTTAAAGTCAAGGAGTCGATGAAGGATCCACTCGTCAAAGAGTGGTTTTGCCACGACTGGGATACGATACGCAACGAAGCGGATATCATACTCCCCAACTCGATATCTACACGACGCCCCGACAGGGTGATGATTCAAGGGGATAGAGTTGTAGTTGTCGACTATAAGTTTGGAGAGCTACACACCCGCAGCCACCAAAAACAGATGTGCACCTACATGAGCCTAATGTCCCAGATGGGATACAACCACGTCGAGGGGTATATCTGGTATATTAAGAGCGGCGAAGTTGTTGAGTGTTAAGTGTTAAATGTTAAGGAACTAAACGCTCAACATTAAACATTAAACACTATTACTCTCATCTGTTAATAGCAAACTTTAGTTTGCGTCACTTAGTTGTGGGGATAAGTTTGAAAGCTCGCTTTTAGAACTTATCACGACAATCAAGAGGGCTTTAACAGAGACTACTTAACAGATGCAATACAAAGAATAGCTCCGCGGGGAGCACCCCGCCCGTCGGAGACAGTCCTCGAGTATAAAGATATACAACTGCCCTGCGCGGGCAGCGGCGGGGTGCTCCCCGCAGAGCTACGATATGTAGATAGAAGTCAGCTACTCGTGGTGGTAAGGTTCACCCTTAAGAATTGTAAAGGCTCGGTAGATCTGCTCCGCGAAGATTGCGCGCACGATCTGGTGCGAAAATGTCATCTTCGAGAGCGATAGCTTAGAGTTAGCGCGCGCGTAGACCTCCTCACTAAAGCCGTAAGGTCCACCAATAACAAGCACAAGGCGCTTCACACCACTATTCATCCGCTTCTGAAGCCACTGAGCATACCCCAAAGAGTGGAACTGCTCACCCCTCTCATCGAGAAGAGTCACGTAGTCGCTCGACTGTAGTTGACGCATAATCAGCTCACCCTCGGCACTACGCTGCTGCGAAGTGGATAGGTTGCGGCTATTTTTAAGGTCGGGGATGGTTGTGATAACAAACTTAGTGTAGTGGTTGACACGCTTAACGTAGAGATCCACCAGCGCCTCCACTTCACGAGAGTCGGTCTTGCCGACAACGATTAACTCTATATTCACTACGCGATTTTTAACGTGAGTTCGATAATAACTTTCAAACTCACTTTGTTTTTAATGGATCACTATTCCACTCATCTCTAGCGGCTGGATAGATTATAGGACGTCTCTGCTCGACACTCTTCATCCACTCGTAGAGCTTATACATATTGTATCCATTACCCGACTCGTCACCTCCTAGCGCATAGGCAACCACACATTCGAAGTTGCGAGTACGGTAGTAGCTCTGCTTTGCACGGCGGATATACTCCTTCAGGTATCTAGGGTCATTGGATGGAGTACCCCCCACTTTGCGGTTGGCTGGTTCGTGGTTGGCGTTGATGTTGACGCTCTCAATAACCCACACGCCTAACTCATTGCACAACTCATAGAACCACAGCGGTTGGCTGTACTCTGGGCGCAGGGTATTGTAGCCCTTCGCCTTAAGCGCCGCTATCTCCGTGCGGCTTTGAGCCTTGGTTAGCGCCGCGTTATAACGCACGCTGCTCAACGATATAGCCTTGTCGAAACGAGTAACGACACCATCTTTATATAGAGTCTCACCAAAGCCCACCTTGAGCGGAATATAGTCAAGAATCACACCTCCACGCTTGGTGTAGAGCATCACGCTATACAGCTTTGGACTCTTTGTAGTCCACTCATTAGAGCCTGTGTAGGTCTTATAAATGTATGGATTGAAACGAATGGTATCTACCGCACCACTCGCGACATCTATCTTTGTCGTGCTAAACTCGTGCAACGTTCCCACAGGGTCGTATATATCGTACCCCACCTCGATAGCCTCTGTTGCGGTAAAGCTATTGGTCACCTCAACGGCGATATTGAGCACCCCGAACTTACGCGTAGAGTCGGGCACTAGCTCCACCGTGAAATCGCTTATGTGCGTTGTTGGTTGAGCTACAAAGTAACTACCCTCGAACTTCTCACGAAGAACTCGACGCTCGACGCCACTCTCCAATACCTCCGCGCGCGAGCCACGCATAACAACATCCACGCAGTTGAGGCTGTCGGTAAGGTGCTTTGTGATATCGAACTCCGCTGGGGTAAGCGTATCCTCCACCTCGCCCAACAGATGACCGTTGACCTTCAAGTCATACGCCATACCGACACTCTCGAGGTGCAGAACAACAACTCTATCGCTCCACTTCGGCGGAAGCACAAACTCCTCGCTCATGGTGATCCCCCCCTGCTCAACACTCGCGGGCACAGGGTTAAAAGTTCTGAAATACTCACTATCGTGTCGCACCCCCGACTCTGCATCCTTACGGGCTTCAAACGGAGCAAACTCAGCGCGGAACAGCTGTTGCGCTTGGACTCCTTGTTGGATCATCATCAAGAGCGCCAACAAAAAAAATACACCTCTATACATTATTTAACTTGAGTTCGAAAATAGGAAAAACTCTTTTTTTTATTTATTTCTTATCTCTATTATTGTGAGTTTTACCTATTATCAAACTCACGCTAAGAGCTTTTTCAGCTCTTTACATAATCTTACCCCACCCCTAAGTACTCTCCCTCGGGGCGGGACCTGGTCGCTCTCGCTCCTCATCGGTCGAGTTCGATAATTATCGAACTCACGTTATTTACCAAAGTTATAATAATCGCTACAAAAATAGCGATATAATTAAAAATAGACAACGAAAAAACGCCCAAATAGGTATTATATTTATCTTTTATTATTTAAAACAACATATTTTCAACTATTTATAATGTGCTTTGCTTAGTTTTTGCTATATTTGCGCGATTTTGATTATACCAATCTTATTATACCAAAAATATGTTAAGTAGACAAGTCGCAGATAAATTGCGCGGGTATGAGACCCCTTTCTATCTCTATGATATTGCTCTTTTGCGCCAAACGCTAGAGAGCGTTGTATATGAGTCAAATAAATATGGCTACAAAGTACACTACGCTATCAAAGCAAACTACGATGATAAGATCCTCTCAGTAATTAGAGAGTACGGACTAGGCATCGACTGTGCGAGCGGCAACGAGCTTCGCAAAGCTATCGAGGCAGGATTCGATCCTAAGGGTATCGTGTATGCTGGCGTTGGTAAACGCGACAAGGAGCTTGAGTACGCTATCGACCAAAAGATCATGGCTATCAACTGCGAGTCTATCCAAGAGCTAGAGGTGATCTCGGAGATCTCTCAGCGCAAGGGTGTTACCACCGATGTAGCTCTTCGTATCAACCCCGATATCGACCCTAAGACAAACCACTGCATTGACACAGGTCAGGCGGATAGTAAGTTTGGTATCTCTTACGAAGAGGTGATGGAGAATGCAGAGCATATCCGTTCACTTAAGAATATCAGTATCAACGGTATCCACATCCATATCGGTTCACAGATCCGCGAGCTTCATGTATTCGAGAATATGTGTAATAAGGCAAATGTGATTGTCGAGAACCTCGTAAAGTTGGGCTTCGAGTTTAGCTTTGTTGACGTTGGTGGTGGCTTGGGTATCAACTACGATGTACCTGAGAACGAGCCAATTCCAAACTTCGCTTCACTCTTTTCTATTGTCAATAACCACCTTTCGGTTGGGGACAGAAGCGTACACTTCGAGTTCGGACGCTCTATCGTTGGTGAGTGTGGTGAGCTTATCACCAAGGCGCTCTTCAACAAGACAACAGCTACGGGTCGTCGTCTAATCATCGTCGACGCATCAATGACAGAGCTTATCCGCCCTGCACTTTACGGCTCGTACCACAATATCGAAAATATCACATCTAACTCAGACCTTCGCAGCAAGTACACCGTTGTGGGTACTGCGTGTGAGTCAACAGACGTCTTCGAGGAGAATATCTCACTTCGCCCAGTTTCGCGCGGTGACCTACTCACCATGAAGTCGGCTGGTGCTTATGGAATGTCAATGGCTAGCCGCTATAACCTCCACGACCTACCAGGTGCAGTATATAGCGACGAGTTGTAGTAGATTATATTATTTATATATAACGACATCTATTTCTCGAAAGACGAATAGATGTCGTTTTTAATTTAAACAGATTCTAAAACGTATGATTAAGTATATTTTACTTCTTATTATCACTTGTTCTTCACTCTGCGATGTTGCTGCTCAGAAAGTTACCGACAAGAAACCGCTCAAAGATTCGTGGTTAACAGGCTGCCTCGCCGAGAAAGGTAAGTTTATCTTGGAGGCTCAGGACAGTACTGTGTGGGGCTGCGCTCCGATATACGACGATGAGGGCAAGGTGCATGTCTACTACTCGATATGGGAGAAGAGCAAAGGCAGCTGGATCTATAGCAGCGAGATCGCTCACGCTGTGGCAGACCACCCCGAAGGACCATACCGAAAGTTGGGCACAATCCTCAAAGGGCGCGAAGGCAAGTGGGATCGCCACACGATACACAACCCGAGCGTATACCGCATTGACGGAAAGTATGTGCTGCTATACATCGGCAATGACACCCTCAAACAACAAGATAAATGGAAGGTCAAGGGCAAAGCGTCCGAAAATCGACAGCTCGTGGGTATGGCGATCGCCGACTCACCTTATGGGCCATGGACGCGCTTCGACAAACCTGTCGTAGATGTATCACCCGACTCTCTAGGGGCATGGGATAGCCACTGCGCAGTGAACCCCACGATGCTTAAGCACCCCAATGGCGAGTATTGGCTATACTACCGCGCCCACGATCGTTATAACGACGACCGCCGAAAGACAGGTCTCGCAATAGCTAAGAACCTCACTGGTCCGTATGTCAAGTATGGCGACAAGGCGCTTATCGACTTCCCTGAGTATGGTGGTCAAACCGAAGATCCATATATCTTCTACTACAAGAATAAGTTTCACTGTTTGATTAGAGATATGGGTAACTACGACTGGGTTAGCAACTTATATTTGGTCTCTGACGATGGAATACATTGGGGTGAGTACCAGCGAGGTCACCACAATGGCGCGAAGTACTACCCCATCTCCGAGAAGATGAGGTGCGAGAGGGTTCAAATCTTGTGGCGCGATGGAGAACCAGAGTATCTATTCAATGCCGTACAGCGTGATGGCAGAAATAGTGCAGGAGGAGCGCTTAAGATCAATCTACCCAAAGAGAATTAAAACTTTAAGATATTATACTAAGCACAGCTTTTCTTAAATCTTAAAATACACAACACCAAGAAACTGTTTCTAAAAAACACCTAAACTAAATAAACCATGAAACAAAGATCTAAATTCTCAATTATTGTCGCCCTTTTAGCGGTGTCAATATCCATCTCAGCTAGTGCAAACGACATCTTACCAGTAAAGCTAACATCATTTACTAGCGAGGTTAAATATGCCTCAAAACCTGATTATTCGATCTCGGATGAGTTCGACTCTGATGCTAAATATGAGCAGAAGTGGAAGAGGAGAATCCTCCCCACCAAAGTTGGCAAATCAGTCGATCAGAACGACCCATCTCTTGTCACGTTTGAGAGTGATAATGATGTAAAATATATATCATTCAAAGGTGTTGCTGATGATGATAAAGGTAAAAACATCCGCACCTCTGGTATTATATCTCAAAAAACTGCTTACGGTGGATTTTATGTAACACGCTTCCGTATATTAGGGCTAGACACCGAGAAATGCAAAACCCACGGAACAATCTGGCACCCCTCAATTTGGTGCGCTAAATGGGGCAAAGATTACGATACTAGCAATTTTAAAAAGAACGAATCATGGCTCGAAATCGACTTCATAGAGTGGGAAGGTAAGAGTTGGTCATGCGATGCCCCTGCTCGTTTTCTATTTAGCAATGGAGTGATGGGAAAGGTCAACGACCGTGATAAGGTTGATTTTGGAGCCATCAAAGCTAGCGTCCTCGACGAAAAAGACAACCTCAATCGAGACCATACACAATGGACTACTCTGGGATTGGAGTACAACTCTAAGTTTATAAAGATATGGGAGTACAAAGATGGCAAATGGATTAATATCTCATCACGCACAGTGGATTTCGTAGATGAGAATCCTAATCGCCTAGAGGATTCATTCCGCCAGGCATCACTAGGTAAATCGGCTTATAAGCCAGTAATTTGGGTTCTAGGCAATGTAACTTCACCATGGATGCTAGGACGACTAACAGGTGATAATGACGCCAAGAGACCATCTTGCGAAGATATGTCTATCGATATCGACTTCTTTAGGTACTATCCTTGCCTTGACTAACTTATAACACCCTTTATTTTCGAACTATGTGGTTACTTCTAGCTTTTGCTTCTGCATCACTACTAGGGCTTTACGACATAACAAAAAAACGGGCAGTCACAGATAACGCTGTGCTGCCTGTTTTATTGTTGAATACCCTCTTCTCTACCCTCATCTTCACCCCTATTATTCTCGATGCCGAGCTGGATCTAGGGTGGTTTGATGGCACACAGCTAGAGGCTCAAAGCCGCGGTCTTAGAGACCACGCCATGGTGATGCTCAAAGCCGTCATCGTCCTCACTTCGTGGGTTCTAGGCTACTTCGCAATCAAACATCTACCGCTCTCTATCGTTGGACCAATCAACGCCACACGCCCCGTGGTGACACTCGTGGGAGCGATGGTTTTATTCAGTGAGAGGCTCAACGCGTGGCAGTGGGCGGGTGTGATACTAACACTCATTTCACTCTTCCTTCTTAGTCGTTCCAGCCGCAAGGAGGGGATCAAATTTAGTTCCAACCACTGGATTTTAATGCTTGTGCTAGCGGCTCTCGTTGGCTCTATTAGTGGACTCTACGACAAATACATCATGACGTGGATGGACGCGATCTTTGTGCAGGGTTGGTACAACTTCTACCAATGCCTCATCATGAGCGTCATTGTGATGTTCCTTTGGTACCCAACGCGCCAACGCACCACACGGTTTAGGTGGAGCTGGGCTATTCCTCTCATCTCGATAATGCTGTCGTGCGCCGACTTCGCATACTTCTGGGCACTGAGTGATAGCGACGCTATGATCTCGATAGTCTCGATGATTAGGCGTGGCTCGGTGATCGTCTCTTTCGCCTACGCAGCGATGATACTCCGCGAGAAGAACCTCAAAGGCAAAGCACTCGACCTACTATTCATATTAATAGGTATGATTTTTCTATATATAGGTTCAAAAAGCTAAATTTTTGTTACCTTTGCATATCGTTACAAAAAATAAGAAAATATATATAACCGATGAATATTTCATATAACTGGCTCAAAAGCTACCTTGATTCAAACCTCTCAGCTGAGGAGATCTCAACAACACTCACCGAGATAGGTCTCGAAGTGGAGGGGTTCGAGAAGATCGAGACCATCAAAGGCGGACTTACAGGGGTTGTGATTGGTGAGGTTTTAACATGTACCCCTCACCCAGACTCTGACCACCTCAACGTAACAACCGTGAATGTAGGGGGTGACGCTCCACTTCAAATCGTCTGTGGCGCATCAAACTGCCGCGCAGGACTTAAGGTCGTGTGCGCTACCGTTGGCTCGACACTCTACCCTACTGGCAGCGACGAGGCTTTCAAGATTAAGAGATCTAAGATCCGTGGCGTTGAGTCACTGGGCATGCTCTGCGCTGAGGATGAGCTAGGTATCGGAACCGACCATGAGGGTATCATGGAGCTAGCGGCTGACGCTACCGTGGGCATGAGCGCTAAGGAGTTCTTCGCAATTGAGGATGACTACCTTATCGAGGTTGGTTTAACACCTAACCGCGTAGATGCAGCCTCTCATATCGGTGTGGCGCGCGACCTTGTGGCATACCTTAAGAGCCGCGAGCTACCTCACACCTTTACACTTCCATGCGTTGAAGCGTTCAAGGTTGATAGCAACGCACTACCTATCACTGTCGAGGTTGTTAACACTGACGCAGCACCTCGCTACGCGGGTATCACCGTAAAGGGCTGTAAAGTAGCTCCATCACCTGAGTGGATGCAGAATAGACTCCGTGCGGCGGGCATCAACCCTAAGAATAACTTGATTGACATCACCAACTACATACTCTTTGAGATGGGTCAACCACTCCACGCCTTTGACTACGACAAGGTTGAGGGGGCTAAGATTGTAGTTAAAACAGCCACCGAGGGCGAGAAGTTCGTAACTCTCGATGGCGCAGAGCGCACACTCACTGCCGCAGACCTTATGATCTGCTCGGCGGAGCGTCCTATGTGTATCGCTGGTGTCTTTGGAGGTCTTGACTCGGGCGTAAGTGACACGACAACAAACATATTTATCGAGTCTGCATACTTCAACCCCGTGAGTGTTCGTAAGACAGCCAAGAGATTTGGTCTCAACACCGACGCCTCATTCCGCTACGAGAGAGGTATCGACCCCAATATGCAGCTCTACGCACTTAAGCGCGCCGCGATGCTCTACAAAGAACTTGCAGGTGGCGAGATCTCATGCGAGGTGATAGATATCTACTCTACGCCAGCCGAGGATTTCCGCTTTGAGCTATCTTTCGACCGCGTGCGTTCGCTTGTAGGTAAGAGCATCAGCGACTGTGAGATCCGCACCATCATTGAGGCTCTCGATGTTAAGATCGAGAGCGAGTGTGAGGGAACACTCTGCGTTGCTGTGCCTCCATATAAGGTTGATGTACAGCGCGAAGCAGACCTTATCGAGGATATCCTCCGAATATATGGCTACAACAATATCGAGGTTCCAACAAGTGTAAAGTCGACTATCTCGTACGCTCCAAGCCCCGACAAGAACAAGCTTATGAATATGGCGGCAGACTTTATGACTGCCAACGGCTACACCGAGATTATGTCTAACTCACTAACCAAAGCTGCCTACTACGAAGATCTTGAGGCGTACAAAGCTGAGGCGTGTGTTAAGATCATCAACCCTCTAAGCATCGACCTCAACGTAATGCGCCAAACACTCCTCTTCAACACCCTTGAGGCTGTGGAGCTTAACGCAAATCGACGCAATGGCAACCTTAAGATCTACGAATTTGGTAACTGCTACACTTATAACGCTGAGACACAAAGTGAGGATAACATCCTAGCGCCATACTCCGAGAACTACCGACTATCACTATGTGTCACTGGTGCCGAGGCAACACAATCGTGGAACCAAAGTGCTCGCGAATCGTCATTCTACACACTTCGTGCGATGATCGAGAAGCTACTTCGTCGCTTTAGTATCGACATCTATACACTCAAGTGCGAAAGCTCTTCAAGCGATATCTTCAGCGAGGGACTCTCCTTCACACTCAACGGCAAGAGACTCTTCGAGATTGGTGTTGTGGCATCTAAGATCCGCAAGATCTTCGACCTTAAACAGGATGTATACTACGCAGAGATCGACTTTGATGCACTTGTTAAGAGCACTCGCAAGGTGAAGATCACCGTAAGCGAGCTATCTAAGTTCCCTGAGGTTAAGCGCGACCTAGCGCTACTCGTTGATCGTGGCGTCACCTTTGCTGATCTTCGCACAGCAGCACTCTCAGCTGATAAGAAACTTATCAAGAGCGTCTCATTGTTTGATGTTTATGATGGTGACAAGCTACCAGAGGGTAAGAAGTCATACGCCCTAGGTTTCATCCTTGAGGACAAGACACAGACCCTCAACGACAAGGTTATTGATAAAGTTATGAGCAACATCCAACGTCAACTTGAGGGCAAATGCAGCGCTCAGGTGAGAGGATAGTTCAACAACATATTATTTCGAACATAAACCCTAGGAGTATCTCCGATAAACAGTTTCTTATTCTGTTTCGTACTGCCCTCCGCGGGCAGCGGCGGGGTGCTCCCCGCGGAGCTAATATTTTGTAGCGGTTTTCGGATTATACCTAAAGCCGTAGTAATCATTTAATGTTTAATGTTAAATATTAAGGAACTGAACACTAACCGCTTCGCTTGTTAGAGCAAACGTATGTTTGCATTGAAGTGGTTATATGAAATAGGGATAAAGCCTGCTTTAAATTCCTATTTTATATAACCGCAATAAATCAAGAATTGATTTTTCAACAAGCGCTACAAAAGTAAATGGGAGCTTGCTCCCCGCCCGTCGGCGTGAGACAGTAAGAGACAATACAAAGAATATCTCCGCGTAGAGCCAAAGACACTCCTCGTATTTAACCGAAACAAAACAATAATGGTGACCATCATACGATAGTCACCATTATTATTGATAATATTTTCGACTTTATTAAGCCTGCGAATCAACCGCTACATCCAAGCTCACCTTCTTGATAAGACCCTGAAGTACGGCACCAGGACCCAACTCTGTGAACTCAGTCACGCCATCAGCGATCATATTCTGAGCTATATAAGTCCATCTTACTGGAGCTGTCAACTGAGCGATAAGGTTCTCCTTAATCTCGGCAGCATCGGTATATGGCTTAGCATCAACATTCTGATAGATCGGACATGTAGGCGTTGCAAATGGAGCCTCCGCGATAGCCTTAGCTAGCTCCTCGCGTGCGGGTGCCATCAGTGGCGAGTGAAAAGCGCCACCCACAGGTAGACGCAATGCTCGACGTGCACCTGCCTCCTTAGCTGCTGCACACGCAGCATCTACAGCCTCAACAGCTCCCGAGATAACAAGCTGCCCAGGGCAGTTATAGTTTGCCGCAACAACAACACCGTCAACATCACCGCAGATCTTCTCAACTACATCATCCGCCAAACCTAAGATCGCTGCCATAGTACCTGGCACAGCCTCACACGCAGCCTGCATTGCCTCAGCGCGCTTAGAGACGAGCTTCAAGCCATCCTCAAAAGAGAGAACCCCTGCAACAACAAGCGCCGAGAACTCACCTAGTGAGTGACCTGCGACAGCGTCGGGATTAACGCCCATAGATTTAGCCTTAACAACAGAGTGTATAAAGACTGCTGGCTGTGTTACATTAGTCTGCTTTAGCTCCTCAGCGGTTCCCTCGAACATGATATCTGTAATACGAAAACCTAGAACTTCATTAGCCTTCTCGAAGAGTGCTTTTGCCTCGGCATTGCCCTCATAGAGATCTTTACCCATGCCTGTGAACTGTGCACCTTGACCTGGGAAAACATACGCATGTTTCATCATTTAAATTTTAAATTGTGTTTCTACAGGGCACTAAGGTAATCATCTTTTTCATTAAACATTAAAATAATGTTAAAAAAGCGTCTCAAAACCACTTTTTTCTCTTTTTTTATTGCTTTTGCTCTTTTTTTATCTACCTTTGTCTTATAGTTGGTTCCACTTAACCGCGGTAACGCTGTTATTAGGATTAAAAGGGAATGCCGTGTAAATCGGCAACAGTTCCCGCTGCTGTAAGTCCCCCCGGCCCAGATGGGCACTAGGTCAAGGCGCAAGAGAGATGGTGAGAGAGATGGTGAGAGAGGAGAGAGGAGAGAGGAAAAAAGCGCAAATACCAAGTAAGGGAGGTTACACACAATCTATGTCACTAGTTTTATAATTGGGAAGACGTTGTGTAACTTAAAGACGAGTCAGAAGACCTGCCGACGCATATTGATAACAACAGATAGACTCTGCGGAGAACGGAGAAATATCGTAATTTGTGTGCTGAGGTTAACATCCATGTTGCATAACACATTATAGATATCCACAAACAATCCCCACAACAGAGCTATTTTGAATATAGTAAGTTTGGCATTATAGCTTTTGTAGAGATTAGTTTTTAACCAAACAAAAAGAGAGCAGACGACCACGGTTGTTTGCTCTCTTTGGCGTTATTGCATCTTACTGTCTCACGCCGACGGGCGGGGAGCAAGCTCCCATTTACTATTTGTTCCTTTCCATTTAACGCTCAACACTAAACACTCAACGTTATTTCGGTTTGGTTTTAAACACTTTAGTGTTTATGAAATGAAACGAGATAGATAGTTATCCAAATTTATTTGAGATAATTATCTATCTCGTTTTATTATAGAACGTAGTTCTTAAACCATGCCGCTACAAAAAAAGCTCCGCGGGGAGCACCCCGCGGAGCTAAACTTTTTACGAACGGCAATAAAAAAACAAATTCCGACCAACCCAAAGGCTAGTCGGAATTATTGTATTAGATACTAAGGTATCCGAATTATTTTGATAGCTCCTCGTTACGCTTTGTGATATCATCAACAGTAGCGATCTCAACGTATGAACCACCTTTACCAGGACCGAAGCTACCGCCAACAACTGCCAATAGGTCGTTACCTTGTAGTGGAATATACTCGTTGATGTACTCCATAGCGTCGATCAAGAAGTGATACTTATCGTTATCCTGGCTACGCAAGATTGGAATTACACCATACGAAAGAGCCAAGATACGTTGTGCTGGCTGTGAGTAACATACCGCAACTACGCTCTTCTTACCGCGGAAAGCCGACAAGTAGCGACCTGTGCGACCTGTTTGAGTGTCAATAAGGACATACTTAATATCTAGGTTCGAGCAAGCACGAACTGCTGAACGAGCCAACTGAGCTGTAACCTCGTGGTTAACAGATACCATGCGCATATCAACGCGTGATGGGAATAGATCCTCATCGCTCTCAACCTCGCGCGCGATCTTAGCCATAGTCTTAACTGCCTCAACTGGGTAGTCTCCAGTAGCTGTCTCGTCGCTCAACATGATAGCGTCGGTACGGCTATAGATTGCGTTAGCAACGTCACTAACCTCGGCACGCGATGGGCGTGGAGACTTAGTCATGCTATAAAGCATCTGTGTAGCGATGATTACTGGACGCTTTGCAGCGATACACTTCTCAACGATTAGACGCTGTGCTCCTGGGATCTTCTCAGCTGAAAGCTCAACACCCATATCTCCACGAGCTACCATGATAGCGTATGAAGCCTCGATGATCTCGTCGATATTGTCGATACCCTCTTGGTTCTCGATCTTAGAGATGATCTTGATTGGTGAGTTGTGAGCATCCAAGATATCTTGAACTGCCTTAACGTCTGCTGCGCTACGTACGAAAGAGTGAGCGATGAAATCAACATCATTCTTGATAGCCCACTCGATGAAACGGCGATCCTTAGGGGTGATTGATGGAAGATCAACGTGAACTCCAGGAACGTTAACGCTCTTACGAGACTTCAACTTACCACCGATAACGAAACGACATACTAGGTGATCCTCGTTCTTGTCGATAACCTCAAGCTCCAACTCACCGTCAGCGATCAAAAGGCGGTTGCCGATGTTCATATCATTAACGAGTGAAGGAACATTCATATAGATAAGCTCGCTTGTGATAAGATCTGCGTTGTTAGCAGTACCCTTAACCTTAACGATATCACCATCCTTAAACATGATGCTACCCTCGCCATCACCGATGTTAGTAAGACGGATCTCAGGACCCTTAGTGTCGATCATGACTGGAATTGATGGGCTAACCTTACGTACGTTAGTTACAACCTGTGTAGCTCCATCCTCAGTAGCGTGAGCTGAGTTGATACGGACAACATCCATACCTGCCTCGTAAAGACTTCTTACGAGTGATTCTTCGCAACGAATGTCACTAATAGTAGCGACAATCTTAGTTTTTTTCATTTTCTGCATATACTCTTCAATCAAAGTGTTAATTATTCAATTTTATTAGTGCCTCAACTCCCAACCTATAAGAGTCAAGACCAAAGCCCATGATCGAACCCTTTACCGCGGGGGCGATCATTGAGTGGTGACGCACAGCATCACGCGCCAAAATAGATGAGATGTGAACCTCAATAACTGGCGTCGGAACACCAGAGATAGCATCGTGTATAGCTAGTGAAGTGTGGGTGTAGGCTCCTGCATTGAGCACAATGCCAGCGTATTTACCCCTAGAGTCGTGGATTGCGTCAATAAGCACACCTTCGTGGTTGGATTGTAGGTAGTCGATCTCAATAGATGGATATAGTCCCCTTAGCTCAGTCATATACTCCTCAAAGGTGGTGGTACCATATATCTCAATATTGCGGCTCCCTTGAAGGTTGAGATTAGGCCCATTTAATACTAATATCTTCATACTCTCTATTTCTTTACGATCAACATAACAACTTATTGCACCGCAAAGATACTACATAAATAATATATATTCAAAAAAATTTATATCTTTGTCTGGTTGGAAGTGATAAATTTTCACAATCTTAACATCTCATAGGCTTACAATGACAGAATTTGGATTTATAGACCACATAAAAGCACTTTTTAGCACAATACCCTCAAACGGCTTCGAAGGCATTGGCGACGACTGTGCTGTGCTACCCATATCGAGTGAGGAGGTGCTGCTATTTAGCTCCGATATGCTTATCGAGGATGTCCATTTCCTGCGCGACAAAAGCTCCGCCTTCGACATTGGACACAAGAGTTTAGCGGTCAATATCAGCGATATAGCCGCCATGGGCGGAACACCCGTAGCGTCACTGCTGAGCATCTCGCTACCTAAGAGTATCGATCCATCGTGGGCAGAGGAGTTTATGGCGGGCTACCATGCACTAAGCCACGAACACGCCGTAGCTCTCATCGGTGGCGACACGACATCTTCGAAGGGTGTGATCTCGATAAACGTCACTGTCATTGGTCGCGCCAAAACAAGTTGCGTCAAGAGACGTAGCGATGCTCAGGTGGGCGATATTATAGCCACCACAGGGCAACTAGGCACCTCTGCCGCGGGGCTACGCGATATTTTAGAGGGGCGACTAACCACCGCCGAAGCGGACGCTCACCGCCGACCAACACCTCGCATTAGCGAGGGGGCATGGCTCGCAGGGCGCCCAGAGGTTGGAGCGATGATGGATATATCAGACGGTGTAGCCTCCGACATTCGCCATATTGCCGAGCGCTCGAAGGTGGGGGTTACGATAGATCTCGACAAGATACCGAGTCGCTTCGATGCACAAACAGCTCTCTGTGGCGGTGAGGATTATGAACTGCTGCTGAGCGTGAGAGCCGACAAGTATGAGGAGTTAGCTCGCGACTTTAATTCACACTTTAGCTGCACACTCACCCCCATAGGAGAGGTTATTGCAGCAGAGGAGATTGTCTGGCACAAAGATGGCAAGCAGCTAGATGTTGAACTTATGGGATTTAGGCACTTTTAGAAAATACAGAAATCTAATAACGTGAGTTTTGGATAAGAAATTTTTATCCAAAACACCTCTAAAAGTAAATCTCCCCAAACGGTTTGGGGAGATGCAAGAGGGGTTTATCGAATATACATCGGCTTTAAAAAGCCGATAACCTGAGTTTTAGATATGGGAAATTGATAAAACTAACAGGTAAACAATAAATTTCCCTTATCCAAAACTCAGGTTAATAAGATGATATTTGCTTTTTATTCGTATTGAGTTTAAATGCTTTTGGCATTTAATAAATTTTAAGGTTTAAGTTATTACGTAAATTTATTTACGATGATAACTTGAAACTTAAAATATTAGAGCATAGCCTCTAATCTCAATACGCAACAAAGCTTAGCTCCGCGGGGAGCACCCCGCCGCCGCCCGCGTAGGGCAGTTGTAAATTTTATCAGATAACATTAAAAACATACAATTATGATCTCTATTGCACTTCTATTCTTTGGACTCTTTTCGGGTTGTCTACTATGCGTACTTGTGGGTTTGATCGGCAAGAACCGCAAAATTGGTTTTGGATGGGCTTTTATCCTCAGTCTGATACTAACGCCTCTCTTTGGACTTCTTCTAACGCTCCTCTCTGATCCGCTACCATCCTCACAGTCACCTCGTTGGGGATGCTTAGGAACGATACTTAGTATCTTGGGTGTTATACTCCTTATCCCGTTTATCGCCGCTATTTTGATGCTACTCGGCGTGACACTATTTACAGTATAAGGCGCTGCAACTTATTGGCGATCTGAACCTTCACCGCGTTGAGATTAGCTAGTTGTTGGAGTATACTCATCTGCGCCTCTTCGCTTAGCCCCTCTTGAAGTAGCTCCTGGTGCTTGGTGCGGATCATTGACTCCAGCACCTTTGACTTATAGAGCATTACAGCTTTGGGAAGCCCAACGGTGAGCTTCTCCTCCTCAGTATCGACATGGATCTGCTTTAGACTCCACATCTGACTGGCTACATAGTTATCATCAGAGGTGAGGATATCAACCGTGCGGTTACACACCTCGGCATTGTCACACTCTAAGAATATTGATGTCGGCACCTCCACGCCCTCACCCAGCAGCTGCCACTGAGCGCGATAGATAGATAGCATCTTGTTGTATACTGGATCCGAGAACTCCATGCCGCCCTCTTCGAGTTCGGTAAAGAGCAGAGTGGCTATGTTGTAGCTCACCATCAGCTTACCTTCGCGGATATCAACACTCTGGTGCCCCGATTTCAGGAGGTATTTTATTAACTCGTGCTCCAAAACGGTCGCCGTACTTCCCGCCTCAAGGTTTTCGCCCCTCGCGGGTGTATGCCCCTGCTCGCTACGTTGCTGCTGGGCTTGACGGCGCAAGAAATCGGTTGTCTCGCGGTCGGCAGTCGATGTAGCACACTTACGCGCCACCTCCGAGATAAGTACCCGCTCGTCGATATCCATAATCTCGGAGCACTCCTTAATAAATACCGAGCGAACGATAGGTTGCGGGATCTGAGAAATTGACTCAACCATATCGGCAATCATCTCAGCGCGCTTGATCGGGTCGTGACGACTCTCCTTAAGGAGCAGTCGCGCCTTAAAGGTCAAGAAATCCTCCTCCTTTTCGCGGATATATTGTTGCACCTCCTCTGCCGTGTGAGCACGCGCAAAAGAGTCGGGATCATGCTCTGGAGGCAGAGAGACAACCCTCACATTGAGACCCTCCTTAAGTATCAGATCAATACCCCTTATCGCCGCCTTGACTCCCGCTGAGTCACCATCATAGATAACCGTTATATTCTTTGTGAAGCGGTGGATAAGACGTATCTGCTCAATGGTGAGCGAAGTGCCCGAGGAGCTTACAACATTCTCGATACCCGCTTGGTGCATCGAAATAACATCGGTGTAACCCTCAACCATAATAACATAATCGAGCTGCTGGATCATCTTCTTAGCAAAGAAAATACCGTATAGCTCTCGCTTTTTGCTATAAATCTCACTCTCTGGCGAGTTCTGGTACTTAGCAACTTTTTTATCTGTACGTAGAGTCCTACCGCCAAAAGCGACAACACGCCCCGAGATAGTATGCACAGGGAATATCACCCTATCCTTAAAACGGTCATAGAGCGATCCATCCCTCTCACTCTCGATGGAGAGACCTGTCGAGACCAAGAACTCCTTTTTATACCCTTCGCCAAGTGCCTCGCGCGACATAATATCCCCCTTCGAGGGGCAAAAGCCGAGTCCGAACTTCTTGATTGTGGCATCACTAAAACCTCGCGCTTGGCGGAAATAGGAGCCTCCAACACTTATACCCTCGTTATCACGCGCAAGAATCCGAGCAAAGTACTCTGCCGCCCACGCGTTGAGAGCAAACATACTCTCGCGATTATCATTGCGCAGCACCTCCTCCTCGCTAAGTTCACGGTCTTTGACCTCGATACCATAGCGCTTAGCCACCATCTTCAGTGCCTCGGGATAGTTAACCCCCTCGTGCTCCATTATAAAGGTGACAGCATTGCCCGCCTTACCACAACCGAAGCACTTAAAGACGCCCTTAACGGGAGAGACAACAAACGAAGGTGTCTTTTCGTTATGAAAAGGGCAACACGCTTGATAGTTAACCCCTTTACGCTTAAGAGTCACGTAGTCACCAATAATATCTACAATATTAGCAGCGGCGTATATCCTATCTATGGTCTCTTTGTCGATCATGGGGTTTAAATAAATGCAATTTAGAAGAGACAAAGTTACAAATATTTTCATAACTTTGCAGTCATGGGCTTTAAATTATCATCAGAATATTTACCTACAGGGGATCAACCCGAGGCAATAGCACAACTTCTCGATGCTATAAATAGTAACTCTACCCACAATACACTTATGGGAGTTACTGGATCGGGCAAGACGTTTACTATTGCCAACGTCATAGCGTCCCTCGACCGCCCAACGCTCGTACTTAGCCACAACAAGACTCTAGCGGCACAGCTCTACGGAGAGTTCAAGAACTTCTTCCCCGAGAATGCCGTTGAGTACTTCGTGTCGTACTACGACTACTACCAACCCGAAGCGTACCTACCATCATCGGACACCTATATAGAGAAAGATCTCTCGATAAATGAAGATATCGAGAAGATGCGACTCAGCACCACCTCCACCCTGCTCTCGGGCAGGCGCGATGTGATTGTTGTCTCGAGCGTCTCGTGCATCTATGGACTAGGTAACCCCGAGGATTTCGAGGCGACATCGGTACACCTCAAGGTGGGCAAGGTGATAACTATTAAGCGACTTCTCTTCTCCCTCACCGAGGCACTCTACACCCGCACAGAGAGGGAGTTAACACCCGCCACTTTTAGGGTCAGCGGAGACTCTATAGATGTAATGACCGCCTACGGAGCTAACTGCTACCGCATACTCTTCTGGGACGACGAGATTGAGGCGATACAACTCATAGACCCCATCTCTGGGCACCGCATAACATCCCTCGACAGAGCCACCATAACACCCGCCAACCTCTTCGTAACCACCAAGGATCGCATCGGCAAGGCTATAGAGCAGATATACCTCGACATGGGGGCACAGGTTGCCGCCTTCGAAGCCGTAGGGCGCACAGTCGAGGCTCAACGACTCAAACAGAGGGTCGAGTACGATCTGGAAATGATCAAGGAGCTAGGCTACTGCTCGGGCATAGAGAACTACTCACGATACTTTGATAACCGCAAGCCTGGGCAGGCTCCATTCTGCCTACTCAACTACTTCCAGAAGGATTTTTTGACGGTAATAGATGAGAGCCACGTTATGATACCTCAGATTCACGGTATGTTTGGAGGCGACCGTGCACGTAAAAACAACCTCGTCGAACACGGCTTTCGGCTCGAAGCGGCACGCGATAACCGCCCACTCACCTTCGCCGAGTTCGAGAATAGAGTCAACACAACAATATACGTTAGCGCCACACCTGCCGACTATGAGCTACACAAAAGCGAGGGTGTAATCGTCGAACAGGTCATACGACCCACAGGATTAATAGATCCGCCTCTAATCGTACGCCCTACGGAGCACCAAATAGACAACCTCATGGAGGAGATCGCCGCAGAGGTAGCTCGAAACAACAAGATACTTGTGACAACTATAACCAAACGTATGGCTGAAGAGTTGTCAAAATACTTCGATCGCGTAGGTATTCGCAACCGCTATATCCACTCTGACGTGGACACGCTCGAACGCGTTGAGATCCTCGAGGATCTGCGCTCAGGGCTATTCGATGTTCTGATTGGTGTAAACCTGCTGCGCGAGGGGTTGGATCTTCCCGAGGTAGGACTTGTTGCAATTATTGATGCCGACAAAGAGGGATTCCTAAGAAACGTAAGATCAATAACACAGATCGCGGGACGCGCTGCTCGTCACACCAATGGACGTGTGATTATGTATGCCGACAACGCCACCGACTCAATGAAGATAGCTATCGCCCAGAGTAATCGTCGTCGCATGAAGCAGATAAAGTACAACATGGAGCATACGCAGCTACCTCGTCAAGCACAGAAGAGCGGCGAGGGCGGCTCCGCACTTATAAACTCTCGCCCGCCAGAGCTTAACACCGTTGCCTACCCTATATACGAACAGCATTATGGTCGTGTGGCAGAGCCTATCGCCTCTTACGCTGCACCAACAGCAGCCACAATAGCGGAGCCTGAAAGCCTAGAGACCCTAATCGAGAGAGCCAAAATAGATATGGAGCGCGCAGCCAAAGAGCTAGACTTCACCGCAGCAGCCAAATATCGAGATCTGATGTATGAACTAATTAAACAGAGGGACAACGATCTTAGTGTTTAGCGTTTAGTATTTAGTGTTTAGTGTTTAGTGTTTAGTGTTCAATGTTAAGAAACTAGTCACTTAACGCTAAACATTTAACACTAGAAACTACTTTCGACCCTCCAGCCACGACATATCGCGTATAGCGAGACGTCCGACAGGGCACTCTTCGCAGCGCTTTGCTCCACAATAGACCTTCGAGAGTTGAACCAGTGCCTGCGCCTCAAAGCTCGAGTGTGCCTCTACGCCATTTGCTTGCCAACCCAGGATATATCTATTACGCTCCACGGATAGTGTCTCGTTCAACTCCTGCGCACAACTACACAGAGCATCACTTTGAGTGGCGTAGCCATACGCGTAGAGCAGAGGTACAACAACATTGATCCCAAAGAGATTGCGCTTCTCGGCATCCACCTTTATTCGTCTCTGGGAGGGTCTCACCTGCTGCTCGTTGTTGTGCAGCCCCCACCCTTCGGATGTATGGACACCAAAGAGCAGGTCGACATCCGCCTTACAACGACACGCCGTCACACGATTAAAAATAAGATCTTTGTACGTGAAGAGTTGAGCCACCTGCGAGAGTTTACGCGCTATGGTGTCTGCGTTAGTCCTCTTAAAGTTCCAATCCTCGCGACACATTGGCTTGATATTGTACTTCTGCAACAGGTAACCAGAATTGCGCTTAAGTGCTGCGATATAGCCCATCTGAGAGTGATAGTCAATAAGCCCCGTAGCGGCAAACAACAGAGTCTCAGCGTATGATGGATTTTCACGCTCACGCAGGATATGTCTTGTTGGAACAAGTTTTGCCAGCGTCATGAAGCTATCACGATTCAGCTCGTCGCTCATAAACTTCATAACCAGAATATAGAGTAGCTCAACCCAATTATTCTCTGCGTCGCCCTCTAATATTGCGATTAAGTCATGGTACTTCGACTCTAGTCGCTCATACTCCAACTTCGTAAATAGAGAGAGTCTATCAAACTCACTTATGGAGACAAGATATTGAGCGCAGGTGTAGTGTCCAGCGCCCGCCTTAAGTATCTCGATATCGCTCATTGTCTTAATCTCCATAAACTACACTATCAGCCCTTAAAGTAGTCCAAGATCGAGAAGTGTCTCCTCGCTCATCATAGACTTATCCCAAGGTGGATCAAAAACAAGAAATACATTAACCTCCTCAACGCCCTTAACCTTCAGCACCTGAGTATTAACATCCGCCACCAACTCGTCCGCCATAGGGCAGTTAGGTGCCGTAAGGGTCATACGTATTGACACGACACCATCAGGCTCATAATCAATATCATATATTAATCCTAAATCGTATATATTTACAGGTATCTCGGGGTCGAAGATCGACTTCAATGTAAGGACAATATCGCTCTCAACTGCTGCTATCTCTGCTGGGGTCATAATTTGCGTGAGTTCGAAAATAGCCCCACCTTCAAACCCATTGAAAATGTTAAACTTAGTGTGGTGGGGCTATTCTCGACCACACATTAAGTGTTGTTTAAAACAACACCAAATATTTAAATCTCCCCCAAACTCCCTCTTGTAAAGAGTGGGCTTTGTCGCAATTTTGAAAATTGCTTCATAATAGGAAGTTGGGGTGACTAACAAGTCCCTTTTTGCCGAGTTAGTCGGACTCATTTATTACTCTTTTTTTGTTGAAAAAGCTAGAGCAAACATCCTCATCTGCTTAATCATTGATAATAGTCCATTGCTACGCGTGGGAGAGAGATTCTCGCTAAGACCTATTGCGTCTATAAAATATAGATCCATATCGAGCACCTCGCGCGGTGTTCGTCCATTAAGCACCCTGACAAGAAGTGCGATAATACCCTTTGTGATAATTGCGTCACTATCGGCACTAAACTCCATCACCTCGCCATTCATCTTGGCATCAATCCACACTCGCGACTGACACCCCTGGATTATATATTGATCGTTCTTATGCGCCTCATCAATCTTGGGGAGCGTGTCGCTCAACTCGATGAGGCAGTTGTACTTATCCAACCACTCCTCAAAGATCTCAAACTCCTCGATTATCTCCTCTTGTCTAATATCCATAACTCTATCTATTCAAAAATTTCTTCTACATAATCCGACTCGCTCGCCACGGGTGGTTCAATAGCGAGTATCTTGGCGAGCGTCGCCGCCAAAGTCTCGACACCGACCTTTCGATCAACCTGCTTGATCTCAACCATACCCTCGCTATAAAACGCTAACGGTACATGTCTATCATATCTGTATGCAGAACCAGAGTCCGAGTACAACGGCTCCATCTGCTCCTCGATCCACCCAGGCATTAGGTTAATGACAACATCCCCCGAACGACTAGGGTAAAAACTACGCTGCATGAAACCTCCATAATCGGAGGCGAAGTACCCGCCACGCAGCTCTGTCGCGGTGAGTGCATGGGAGACACCCTTAAATTGAAGGGCAAAGGTAGCTACCTCGCGCTGCACGGCTGCGATATCCAACTTAGCCTCATACATAGCTTCGCGGTTGAGGTATAGGTTTCGAGACTCATAGCCTAACACCCACTGCTTATCCCCATAACGCGCTCTGAGGAAGCTACCCACAACAACCTCGAATTGGGCTATATTGAACAGCCCCTTAGTTTGTGACAACTCGCCATAGCTAGGTGATGTCCCGTGGTCCGAAGTGAGTGTGAAGAGAACGTCGTTCATCTCAAATCGAGTCTCCACAAATAGTATAAAATCGGCAATATCGGCATCTAAACGGTAGTACATATCCTCCCTCTCCACTGAGCTAGCGCCATATTTTTGGGTGATATTTCGCGCTGGGTCAAGATATATATTCAAGATATCGGGGTGCTCATCGGCTCCTAGCTCACGCCCCTTAATCACCTCTTGAGCAAAGAGCAACACCTCCTTATTGCCCACAGGCGATAGAGAGATTTGTTCATAACGAGCCTGCTGCTGCTCCTGAATAGAGCGTGTTCGCTTGGGTGAGGGTGACTCGTATCGACTAGCGCTTCCACGGCGCGTAAGGTGCGTCGTGTGGCTATTTTTGTAGTGGTCATAGGTAAAGAGTGAACTCCACTGCACATCGAGTCTCTTTTGGCGGTACGCACTCTTATTGAAACTATCCACCCACGACTCTTGGCTCTTGGCGTAGTAGCTCGAAGTGCTCCACTCGCAGCTCTGGTCATCGACCCAAAAGCAAACGCCTCGCTCTCCGCCCATAATCACCGCCGAGAGAGGCTCCACAGCGATAGCGAGACTTTGAGACTTTGGACTCTGCGCAAGCAGTCCATCTCCAATAGTCGATGCAATGAGTTGACGCGGCGAATAACTATACTTATCGTTATACTCGGGGATACCTCCACACTCGGTGTCGACAACAACATCAACCCTATCACCTGTGAGATAGTCCCACCAGCCACCGCCTACAATACCGTGCGTCGAGGGCAGTGCTCCCGTTGTGAGGGTCGCTAGCGATGTAGCCGTTACGGTTTGAGACGAGGGGTAGTATGCTTGTGTGAAATTGGTGCCACTACTTGTCATCTTAACAAAGCCGCTAGCGGTTAAGTTTGTGTGATATTTATTGATATCATCTGCCCCCATCGAACCAACCACGATATTTATAACAAGACGTGGTGGCGTTATACTCTGCGCCACTACCTGCATTGTCGAAAGCAGTGCGCATACGAATAGGATGATATTTTTCAATGTCTTAATTTTTATTTCAAGAAACGCTTTAAACTCTTAGAAATTCTAAGCACCGCACAAAATTACAAATTTATTTCTAAAGGGTCGCTCTCTTTACTGCGATATTTTGATATTTTAAGTCTATACTCTCTATTTATACTGCGAAAAATAGTCGATCTCCTCGCTCCATTCCAACCCCTCCAAACGAGATATAGCCTCCAGTTGTGAACGACAGAACGCTTTAAAACTCTCACTCTCAACATCAAAAGGTCTATGCTCTGTGGCGCGCACAACCTTCATAACCCGCGATAGTTGGTTCGCACTTCGCTGCCCGAGCGCAGCCCCTTGAAAGAGTTCCCATATATACTCCACCGCCACCGATGATGGGTGCACCATATCCTCCCCATAGAAGCGATAGTCACGAAGATCATCCAGCAATATCTCATACGAGGGGAAGTAAAATAGCCTCCGAGAGTGACGCGACACCACCTCATCTATGGCTACACGCAACGTCGCTTTGCTGAGTGAGTTATCCGCCAACCCATCGCTTACGTGACGTATAGGGCTAAGGGTGAATATCACCCGTTTATCAGGCAGGATGGTCTCGACGATATACTCCAAAATGCCAACAACCTCCGTAGTCGACAACCTGCGACGAGTAAAGAGAGAGGAGGGCTGCTTGTGACAGTTCGCCACAACCGCACCACTCTGATTAAGGGTATAGACCCACGAGGTTCCAAGAGTTATTACCACCCACTGCGCCCCTTGCAGAGCACGGTGTCCACGCTCCACGGCTTCGTTGATCTGCTCTAGGGAGGCTAGCGAAGAGTGAAAATCGTAGTGGTACTGCGTTCCATCGCCTCTGTGCTCCATCTCGCTCGCATCAACCAATCGACAATCACGCAGACGCTCCAAACTACTCAGTATTGAGGCTGGGTTAAAGAGCACACCACAAGGGTTTATCTCAATGTTGAACTTCGCACGTTTGAGCGCCCCGCCCACACTTTGAGCAAAACAAGAACCCACCGAAAGCATTGAATCAGTGTAATCTATGCTTTCACTAAATGGTGTAATATCTATTGGCGTACGAAACTTCATACCAAAAAATTCATAATCTATTAGAAATATATTATATTTGCACTATGACTATACAGGCTTGTTGTAAAATAAATATTGGACTCAATATTATCAGACGTCGCGCGGATGGCTTCCACGACATCTCGACTATTATGTACCCTCTTCGCGAGCTATACGACACGGTGAGCGTTAATAAACGCCCCGACACTGGGGAGGTTTCATTCACAAACACGGGACTTGCGATCGACTGCCCAGCAGAAAAAAACCTCTGCGTTAAAGCTGCACGTCTGATGCAGAGTCACTATGACATCGGAGGCGTCGAGATATCCCTCAACAAAGTGGTCCCCTTCGGGGCTGGTCTTGGAGGTGGCTCATCAGATGCCACAGCCGTACTGGTGGCAATAAATAGCCTCTTTAACCTTAACCTAGATGAGCAGACGCTTATCTCTCACGCAGCCTCACTCGGTAGCGACACCGCCTTTTTTGTGCGCCGCAGTGCCCAGCTATGCAGCGGACGAGGCGAAATTATGACACCCTCCGCCCTTGACCTCTCACCATACACGATAGCCCTTGTAAAGCCCGAAGTACATATATCCACCGCCGAAGCCTACGGAGGTGTCTCACCTCAGCTACCACCACACCCGCTCGAAGAGCTAATCACACAACCTCTCGAAGAGTGGCAAAACACCATCCACAACGACTTCGAACGACATATCTTCAAGGCACACCCCGAACTAGGCGAGATCAAACAACAACTACTCAACAGCGGTGCCACCTACGCGGCAATGTCTGGAAGTGGCTCTACAATATATGGAATCTTCAAAGACGAAGATAGAGCAAAGGAGCTAAAGCTAGAACTTCTCGCCCCCTCAACACCCTCGCAGCTATTTGTCTTTAGGCTCTAAAGAGCGATCTTCTCTACGCGCGCAGCGTGACGACCGCCCTCAAAAGAGGTCCCAAGCCATGCATCTACCATCTTTGTCGCCTCATCATAATCGACAAAACGAGCAGGCAGAACAACTACGTTTGCATCGTTATGCTGACGTATGAGTTTTGCCACCTCTTCGCGCCACACAAGACCCGCGCGGATAGCGTTATGCTTATTAAGCGCTATTGCCATACCCTCGCCCGAGCCACAGATACCCACTCCGATAGCGGTCTCACCAGACTCAATACCTTCAGCTAAAGCGTGCGCCATATCTGGATAGTCAACACTCTCCTCGCTGTGACATCCATAGTCCAACACCTCGAAACCCTTACTTGAGAGGTAACCCACTAGATACTCCTTAAGTTGAAAACCTGCATGATCGCATGCAATACCAATATTTTTTGCCATTTTATTCTATGATTTTTATCTTCACAAAGGTAAAAAAATTATATAAAATTATCCACACTACTAGATTAAAATAAGGCATTACAACAATAAACACACAATATATGATACTTATAGTCGGTGGCAAAACCATCTTTATAATTATAACTTTGTATAGTTATGGACAAAGAGACAATTTTAAAAACATTCGGTAATAACGTAAGAGAGCAGCGACTACTCAACAAGGTTTCGCAAGAAGAACTTGCGTTCAACGCAAACCTAGACAGAACATACATTGGAGGCGTAGAGAGAGGCGAAAGAAATGTTAGCTTACACAATATTTCAAAAATAGCAAAAGCACTAAATATCGAAATATCAACTCTATTAAAAAATATCAATTTATGAAACGAAAATTACTAGGGCGCTTTAACGAAACGCCTGAGATGATAAACTGCGGACTTACTATTGATATTTTAAAGAGAGCTATAGAACACACACATATTATTATCGACGAAATAGACAAAAAACTTCTCTCTTTAGGTGCTGATAGATTATCCCAAACCGTAGAGCTAGCAAATCTTAGCTCTATGATCGGTAATATTTTGGGTGCAGGAGTTGTAAGCAATTCAAATAATATCTATAAAAGAAACAAACCCCATAAATATCCTGATGTACTCTCTAATCATCCAACATCTTCCGATATTGAGATTAAAATTGCACTAGAGACCAATAACCCTAAAGGTCACCTAGCGAAAGAGGGGTACTACCTCATATGTAGATACGTATTGATAGATGAAAACTTTAAGTTTAACAAAGATACAAGAGGCAATATTGCAGAGATCTGGGAAGCTAGATTTGGATTTTTAAAAACCGAACACTTCAACATCAGCAACACCTCTGGCGATTCAGGTAAGACCGCAGTAGTTAACAAAAATGGCATGGAGCAACTTAAAGTTATCTACGCAAACACAAATATATGCCCATACTCTCAAAATAGCGCAACATTCAAGAAACTCTACTCTAAATTTTTATAATAGTTATTATAAATCTGACCAGCTATAAATCGGCTCAATATAGGAGGTACTGCGTTACCAATCTGTTTTACAATTTGTGTTCTTGAACCGCAGAAAATAAATTTATCTGGAAAGCCCTGTATGCGAGCACCCTCTCTTGGGGTCAATGCACGATCTTGAATAGGGTGAATACATTTGTTAGACGATGGATTAACAAAGTTAACCGTCAATGTAACACTTGGTTTATTCGGTTCTAATCGACTATAACATGTACTAAATCCACTTGTTACGAGATGTTTGACAGCATCAATATTATACCCACTATGCCTAATAATCTCCATCATCTTCTCTGAATGAACAGTGGCTTCATGTAGTGTTAGCTTGTCACTACCCTCTCTTAAATATTTCTGATAATCTGATAATTCTGAACTCTGTAGATATTTTTCTGACTTTCCACCAGATTTCAATATTGGAAGATCGTTTAAAGCATCCATAATCGTAACGGCAGGCAACAATCCATCACTCGACTTCGCAACCAAACAATTAGTATTATTGACACCCGCCATACTTTTATGATCGTAAAAATGTGTTGGTTCTGGCCAAATATACTCTTTACCAACTCTATTACCAACAATTATTAACCTCTCTCTCAACTGAGGCACACCAAAATGAGCTGCATTAATAACCTTAAAATCAACAGCATATCCTAGTGACTTAAATTCTTTTAACAGCATGTGGAGTGTTTCTCCACCCTTGTGAGTTAATAATCCAACTACATTCTCAAAAACAAACCAATCAGGCTTAAAGAAATCCACGTAAAGACCAAAGGTTTTAAATAGGTTATTTCGCTGGTCGTTATCGTTCAAATTGCGAAATGGTCGTATTGATGAAAACCCTTGACATGGAGCTCCGCCAACAATTACATCTGGTCTACACTTAATATAATCAAAAACCTCCTTAGGTGCTAAGTCATTTATATCACTACAAAAGCCATAAGCATGAGGATGATTACTCGCAAAAGTGTCAATTCTATCACTTAATAGATCGACACCCGCAATCGTCTCAAAATGCCCTGCCTGCTCAAAACCATACGACAAACCACCTACACCACAAAAAAGATCCAACACCTTTAATTTATTCGCAAAAGAGTTTTCAATAGGACAAACAACCCTACGCTGCGAGCCTTTTGCAGTAGTATATCCCTCTCCTGCAATTATGGAATCTTTTTTGTTTTCAGTACCTTTGATATTGATCTCAAAATATTTAGATATCTGCTGTTGCTCTGTAAGGGACGGGGTATCTAATCCTCTCTCTATCACTTTTATCCTCTTAGTTGATAGAAACATAGCCTCGGACAACTCTTTTATTGTCAACTTCTTATTTTGTCTAAGTGTTCTTAAATCCATAATCAACAGATATCTATACGACAAAGTTACTACATTAATACCAACTCTACAATGTTTAAATTATAGTTTATCTAAATTTAATATTTTCCCACCAAAAATAGCTACTTTTGGGGCGTGAAAACTATATTTATAATTATTGGCGTTATATCGCTTGTGCTCGGGGTTGTTGGGATATTTGTGCCACTGCTTCCGACGACACCGTTTTTGTTGCTCTCGGCGACACTATTCTTACACTCCTCGCCAAGGCTTTACAAGTGGCTAACAACACAAAAATACTTAGGTGAGTATATCCGCAACTACCAAGAAAACAAAACAATACCACTAAAGAGCCGCATTACGATCATCACCATAATGTGGGTGTCGTTACTCTACACAATATTCTTCCTCCACGACGCTACATGGATCCGCTTGACTCTTGTTTGTATTGGCGTTGGTGTCACTTGGCACCTCTCGACGCTTGGCAAGTCGGAAAAATCAGACAAATAGAGTCGGCACGTAGTATATCAAAATTCCCGCTACGGCGGAGAGTGTAATCAACAACACTAAGCTAACCTTGCGGTAGGCAGCAAAGAATACCACGGCAAAGATAGCCCAGCTCCATGCGTCAATAAAGTTAGCCCCCTCTCCCTCTAGTGGAAACATGAGCATCATCACAGCCGAGCCAATCATGCCAATCACCACTGGTCTCATGGAGTGCATCACCGACTCGACATATATATTGCGGCGCAGCTTAAAGAAAAACTTAGTGGCTATAATCATCAGCGTCAAGGCAGGCAACGAGACCGCTGTCGTTGCAACCACAGACCCCCAAAATCCTGCCACAGTGTAACCTACGTATGTTGCAGAGTTGATAGCTATCGGACCTGGGGTCATCTGCGAGATGGCGACAATATCGGCAAGCTCCGAGTTGGTGATCCACTCATTTCGCACAACGACTTCACTATAGAGGAGCGACAACATAGCATACCCACCTCCAAAACCAAAGAATCCAATCTTAAGGTAGCTATAAAAGAGTTTAAGAAGAACGATTAACATTTATCGACCCTCCTCGACACCTTAAATCCCCAAACAACACCATACACCACAGCTAACAGAATAAAATATACAGGCGAGATAGTGAACCACCACATAATAAACGCAACCACCACGGCAACCACCACAGCAACCACAGAGCTACCCTTCAAAAGAGATATAATCGGCGAGACCATAAGAGCCACCACCGCAGGACGCATTCCATTAAATGCCGCGGCAACGACCGCATTATCACGTACCGAAGCGAAGAAGAGCGCCACTAGCAGAAGTATCGCAAACGACGGAAAGACAACCCCTCCAACCGAGGCTATAGCCCCTACGTACCCACGACTCTTATACCCCACAAATGCAGATGCATTGAGAGCCAAAGCCCCAGGTATAGATTGCGCGATGGTTAATAGGTCGACAAAATCGCCTTTATCCACCCACGCACGACGTTCAATTACCTCGCGCTCGATGAGGGGTATCATTGCATATCCACCCCCAAATGTAAAGAGACCGATCTTCATAAATGAGAAGAACAGATCTCGTAGTTTTATATCTCCTTGCATCATTATCTACCTTTTGTTGCTACTATCACCGTAGATGCCACCGCCGCAGTCTCTGTTCGTAGTCGCTGCTCACCTAGAGAGATCTCCACAAAGCCCGCAGCCACTGCCTCCTTAACCTCTTCGGGAGAGAAGTCACCTTCGGGACCAATAAGGATCATAACATCGCCCTTCGCTCTCACCACATCCGCTAAGTGAGGCTTCACGCCTTGGGTCACCGACTCACCACAGTGAGCTATATACCTCTCACCTGCAAAGGACTCTTTAAGTAACTCAGCTAGAGGTGTGATATCCCTTAAGATGGGGTGATACGCCTTGAGTGATTGTTTCATCGCCGAGGTTATAACCCTCAACTGGCGATCATACTTAATGGTCTTGCGCTCACTGTGGCTCACCAAAAGAGGTATAATCTGCCCCACTCCTACCTCTGTTGCCTTCTCCAAAAACCACTCGAAGCGTTCGATATTTTTTGTTGGAGCGACCGCCATTGTAAGGTTATAGCTCAACTTCTCGTACTCCTCGCTCACGCTCACAACCTCTACTTCACAGCGCTTCGCATTATCACTTACTATGCGACAATAAAATAAATTACCCGCCCCATCAGTTATATGAAGTGTATCGCCTATGCCACGACGCAGAACGCGTACACAGTGCTTCGACTCCTCTTCGCTCAAGGTGTAGCGTGGGGAGGTAAAGTCGGGGGCGTAAAATAGCTGCATTTTTAGAGTTGAATTTTTGTTAAAAAATATTACCTTTGCAAAGGTAAGCAAAAAGATAAATCAAACAACACATAATGGATAAGAAATATATCTGGGGAGCTACAAAGCTCTTATTATCTACACTTATAATTATCACTATGTCTTTAATCACATCGTGCGACAACACAAATCAGAAAAGTCTAGGCGCAAACCCTCTACTCGAACAGTGGGATACACCCTTTGGAGTTCCTCCCTTTGATAAGATCTCCCACAAACACTTTATGCCCGCCTTTGAGGATGCCTTCGCAAAACAGAACGAGGCAATCAAGAGGATCGAGCAGGATGAGGAGGAGCCAACATTCTTAAATACAATCCTTCCGTTCGACAACTCCGACATAGAGCTTTTTGACCTCTACAAACTCTTTGTGATGATCCAAAGCGCAGACTCAACGCCCGCAATCGAGAGGGTCAACACTGAGCTTATGCCACGCATTACAGCGCACAAGGATCAGATAACTCTCAACGGCACGCTGTTCGCTAGGATACAAGTTGTCTACAACACTCGCAAGGAGAGCAACCTCTCTGCGCAACAGATACGCCTCGTCGAGCGTATATACGATAAATTCAAGAGAGGCGGGGCGCTCCTCGACGAAAGCCACCGCGATAGGTTTACGCAGATCAACACTCGTATCTCGGAGCTAGAGGTTAAATTTAGCCAAAATGTCCTTGCCGAGAACAACAACTACGAACTAAAGCTATCGCGTAAAGATATCGAGCACCTACCCTACAAGCTCAAATCTATGCTCAACAAGCATAAAGGCGATCAGGAGTGGGGAGCCACTCTACACCCATCTATGTGGATCCCATTCTTGACATATCAACAATCGAGAGAGCTTAGAGAGAAGCTCTACACCGCCTACCTTAGTCGAGGAGCTAACGACAACGAATTTAACAACGAGAAGATCATCCACGAGATACTACAGCTACGCCTCGAAAAGGCTCAGATGCTTGGCTACAAATCATACTCCGAGCTTGTAATAAGTGTACAGATGGCATCTACACCCGAGGCGGCATACGAACTACTCGAACAGATCTGGACTCCAGCACTCGAGCGCGCAAAGGGCGAGCTTCTCGAGATGGAGACCCTCTTCAAGGAAGAGCACCCCAACGAAACGTTTGCCTCTTGGGACTGGTGGTACTATGCCGAGAAGTTGCGCCAAAAAAATTACGCCCTCAACGAAGAGGCTCTACGCGACTACTTCCCCATTGATGCCGTGCGCAACGGTATGTTCCTGCTCGCTAATAGGCTCTTTGGTTTGACTATTCGTCCCATCTCGATCCCTCTACCTTTCGATAATGCCGAAGCTTACGAGGTCACCGACCGCGACAATAGCCACGTAGGAGTACTCTATATCGACCCCTATACTCGCCCAGGCAAAGGGCAGGGTGCATGGTGCGACAACCTGCGCGAACAGCGCTACAAGGATGGCGAGAGGGTCACTCCCGTAGCTATCATAACGTGCAATATCACGCAGAGCAACACCTCAATACCCACACTACTCAGCCCAATAGAGGTCGAGACACTATTCCACGAATTTGGGCACGCCCTTCACTTTCTTCTGCAAGATGTTGAGTATCGAGGTCTCTCCGAAGTAGAGGGTGATTTCGTAGAGCTTCCATCACAGATAATGGAGAACTGGGCTTTCGAGCCAGCTCTACTGCGCCAATATGCAGTACACCACCGCAACTCAAATGTTATCCCCGAGGAGTTAATCGAGAAGCTACATAAGAGTAGACTCTTTAACCAAGGTTTCCTCACCACGGAGATCACCGCAGCAGCGCTTTTGGATCTCGACGTCCACTCCCTTGAGTCGATTGATGGCTTTAGCGTCTCAGATTTCGAGAGTGTGTCACTACGCCAAAAACGCGGTCTCATCCCGCAAATTGAACCCCGCTACCACTTAAGCTATTTCAGCCACCTCTTCACCTTCGACTACGCTTCGGGGTACTACTTCTACCTGTGGGCTGAGGTGCTCGACAAGGATGCCTTCGCTGCATTCACCCAGAGTGGCGATATCTTCAACACCAATATAGCTCAGAGGTTCCGTCGCGAGATTCTCGAACGTGGAGGTAGCGAGGATGGAATGACCATGTACCATAAATTCAGGGGCGACAAACCCTCACGTATGCCTCTACTTATGAGCCGAGGACTCGCCGAGCCACCAAAACCAGATATACAATACCATTATTAAAACACCGCACGTATGACTAATTTTAAAAGTATTATATTCACAATGATGACATCAACACTAGCCTTTGGCTGCGTGGACAGCTCCATGCCCAAAGTTGATTATCCCGATATCGACACTACCAACCCGCTTCTTAGCGAGTGGACAGCGCCTCATGCGGCCCCTCCATTCTCCGAGATCAAGGTCGAGGATTTCGCCCCCGCCTTTGATGCTGCCATAGAGTATTCACGCGCCGAGCTTAAGGCTATCATCGAGAACCCCGCAAAGCCAACATTCAAGAATACGATTGTAGCCCTTGAGCGTCAGGGTCAGCTTCTCGATAGGGTTTCGGGTGTATTCTACCCTCTGCTACACGCCAACACGTCGCCCGAGATGGAGCAGCTATCGCTCGACGTACAACCTAAGCTAACACAACTAGGCAACGATATATCGCTCAACGCAGAGCTATTCGAGAGGGTCAAGAGCGTCTACAACAACCCACCTTCAAACCTAAGCGTTGAGGATAAACGACTTCTTGAGGAGTGCTACAAGGGTTTTGCTCGTAGTGGTGCTGCCCTTAGCGAAGAGGATAAAGCGCTCTACCGCGACTACACTACAGAGCTAGGGCGATTAACAATCGAGTTCGGACAAAACATCTTAGCCGCCACCAACGCCTTTGCTATAAATATAACCGATGCCTCTCAAGTTAAGGAGCTTCCCGAGAGCCTTCGCGAAGCACTCGCAGCCACAGCCAAGGAGCGAGGCGAGAAGGGTTGGAGCGTAACACTTCACGCACCAAGCTACATCCCATTCCTCACCTACTCGTCGCGCAGAGAGCTAAAAGAGAAGCTATGGCGCGCTTATAGCAGCCGCTCCCTAGCGGGCAAGAGCAACAATACAGCCAACATCCTACGCATTGTAGAGCTGCGCCTACTCATAGCCAATCTACTAGGCTTTGAGACCTATGCCGATTACGCACTCGACAACCGCATGGCACAGACTAGAGGCACTGTCGAGGAGTTTCTCGCAGAGCTACTCGAGCCGACCAAGGAGTTTGCCGTGCGCGACTACAACCGCGTGGTTGAGTATGCTCAAAAAGATGGATTTACGGGCGCGTTCCAACCATGGGACTTCCCATACTGGGCCGAGAAGTATAAGAACGCAGAGTACTCAATTAGCGACGAGGAGGTTAAGCCATACCTCTCACTCTCAAGCGTGAGGGAGGGTATCTTCCTACTAGCCAACAAGCTATACAATATCAACTTCACACCCGCTCAAGGTGTTGACACCTACCACGAGGATGTCGAAGTCTTTGAGGTTCGAGATAACGATGGAGAGTTCATTTCACTTCTATACCTCGACTTCTTCCCTCGCTCATCTAAGAGCGCGGGGGCGTGGATGACCGAGTTCCGCGGAGCTGATGGCAGCGGAAAAGATGAGGTTCGACCTCTTGTCACGCTGGTTATGAACTTCACTAAACCCACCGAGAGCCACCCATCGCTGCTCACCTATAACGAGTTTGAGACCTTCCTCCACGAATTTGGACACGCCCTCCACGGCATGCTCGCTCGC
>JBCQVD010000103.1:0-6972 GCA_047173405.1 Rikenellaceae bacterium | reverse complement strand
ACTGAGAGCTTTTATTGGTGTACATTGCACGTCCCGCCTTCTCGTCGATAGCGCAGTTTACTGCCTGAGCACCTACGATCTGAGATGTTGGAGTAACGAGCGGTGGAAGACCTGCCGCCATACGTACCGATGGGATAAGCTCCATTGCGCGTGGTAGGATCTCCTCCGCCTTAAGTTGCTTAAGTTGAGCCACCATGTTCGAGTACATACCTCCAGGGATCTCAGCCTTCTGTACCAACTCGTTAGGAGCTGGGAAGTTGAAGTAGGCATTGATCTGTGCGCAGTACTCCATAAGCATATCATCATCACGATACTTTGCCGCCCTAATTGCAGAGTCGAAGAGTTTATCGATCTCGGCGGGTAGGGTGTCGGTGAGTGGGTTATACGCGATAGGGCGTGGCTTCTCCTCGCCAAAGACAGACAACTCTAGCTCGCGACGGATATCGCTTAGTTGCTCATTGATCTTAGCTACTGCCTCCATATTTACACCGAGGTTGATACCTAGCTTCTTGCAGACAATATATATATGCTCGATGGCTGGCGCTCCAGTACCACCTGCGAACCACCAACAGTTAGTGTCGATGACGTCTACACCTGCGACGATGGCAGTAATTGCAGAGGCTAGACCATAACCAGGTGTACAGTGGGTGTGGAAGTCAACAGGTATGCTAAGGTTCTTCTTTAGAAGCTCCACGAGCGCACGCACACGACGTGGTGGGATAAGACCTGACATATCCTTAACTGTAATCATATCCGCTCCACAAGCCTCCATCTGTTTTGCTTTAGAGAGGAAGTACTCGTTGGTGAAGATCTGCTTTTGTGGCTTTTTACCTAGAAGTCGTTGGGTAAATGAGACCTTTGGATATTTAGGATCTACGGTATAACAGATCGCACAGTCGGCAATACCGCCATACTGTTTGACATATTTAATAGTCGATTTGATATTATCTATATCGTTGAGTGCATCAAAGATACGCATGATGCCAAGGCCGCTTTCGATTGAGTTGCGGCAGAACCCATCAATAATCTCATCGGTGTATGGAGAGTAACCAAAGAGGTTACGTCCACGCGAGAGAGCCGTGAGTTTGGAGGCTGAACCAATAACGCTGTGGATCTTTTCCAATCGGCTCCATGGATTCTCACCAAGGTAGCGCATTACAGAGTCAGGCACGGCGCCTCCCCAGACCTCCATAGCGTAGAAGCCAGCATCCTTGTAGAAGGGAAGGCAGCGATCAATCTGCTCTTGTGTCATACGTGTGGCGAACGATGACTGTTGTCCATCACGAAGTGACAAATCACGAATTTTAAGAGTAAAACTCATTTGCGAAATTTCTAGTTTATAATTTAGTATTATACCTTTGCTATATTCTCACATGTGAGAACTTTAGAGCGCCAAAGGTATTAAATATTCTCATTAATCATAACGAATAAGAGTGCTTTTTTTATATATTTGTGGAGTTTTTTTTGAAATTCTCCATTTAGACCAATTAAATGGTATCTACGTATATTGTTATGAGTAATTTTTTAGATATTCTAAGACGAAATTATCGTCCTATAGTGATGATTTTGACGATGTGCTTTGGTGTATTACTCCATAGACCCTTAACACTTTTGGACTCTGCGGCTAACCATCAGCTGGCACCTGCCTTTATCTTTGCGATGTTATATGTTACTTTTTGTCGGGTGAAGGTGAGTGAGTTACGCTTCTCGATGATGCACGTATGGTTACTTCTCTTTCAGGTTGCAGCCTCTATTGCGGTCTACCACCTACTACTTCCCGTTGATGGAATCATAGCGCAGGGGGCTTTTATCTGTTTTTTGACACCTATCGCTATGGGTGCGGTGGTTATAGGGGGATTGTTGGGGGCAAATATCGCATCCTTGGCAACGTTTACTCTCTTTAGCAACTGTGTTATTGCCCTTATTGCCCCCTACCTACTCGCTGAGTATGGTAATGGATTGTGTACATTCCCTCAGATTATGGCTCGTGTAGCGCCTCTGTTGATACTTCCGTTTCTGCTTGCGCAGATATCAAGAGCCTTAGTGCGTCCATTTAGCGATTGGGTCTCAAACCACAGTTTTATATCGTTCTATTTGTGGTTGGTGTCGTTGTTCGTGACTCTCGGGCGCACCACAAGTTATATCCTAAATTATGATGGCGAGGCTTCGACGCTAGAGCAGATATCTCTTGCGGGGGTGGCGCTTTTAGCGTGTGTTATTCAGTTTGCACTAGGGCGCGTCATAGGTCACCGTTATGGCGATGCAGTTGTTGGAGGTCAAGGCTTAGGACAGAAAAATACCGTCCTTGCGGTGTGGTTAGCCCACTCCTTCTTGACTCCCATAAGCTCGGTAGCCCCTACCGCCTATATTATATGGCAGAATATAGCCAACTCCTTGCAGCTATATATTCATGACCGTAAGGCTAACAAAAAGAGCCAGTGATCTCTCTGTAGCTCTCGATAACTCGCTCTACATCACACTCTCGCTCGATCACTTCGCGCGTGAGTGTTGTCGCCACACCAACCACGCGCTCCACACCTGCGGCATGTGCTGCGATGATGCCCGCTCTAGCATCCTCGAAGATTACACACTCCGAGGCGTCAAGTCCAAGTTTAGAGATTGCAGTGAGGTAGATCTCAGGGTCTGGCTTGCAGCGTGTTACAAGTTCACTGTAAACCAGCGCATCGAAGTACTTGGTGATACCGCACTTCTCGAGGACAAACTCGACATTTAGCTTACAGCCCGAAGAGCCTACGGCGATCTTCAAGCCTTGACTCTTGAGCGACTCAAGAAAGTCGACAAGACCGTCGACGGGCTTGATTGTCTTTGCGTATATTTCACGATACAGTGCCTCCTTCTCAAAAGATAAGGCATCAAGACCAACCTTCTCGATGATTTCAGCGGGAATTATAGCTCTCATAATCTCATCGTTACCCATACCTGCCGAGCGTCGTAGTATCTCAAGCCAGTTATCTACTCCATACTTTTGGCAGAATATACCAAACGCCTCCTCGTGCATCGACATATTGTCAACTAGCACGCCATCCATATCGAAAATTACACCTTTCATATTACCTTAATTTGTGACAAAGATAGTATATTTAGCATTAAAACGTAGATTTAAGATATATATTTTGCCGATTATATTGTTTAGCATTGATAATTTACTAGCTTTGTCTAAACTAACGATATCTCGACTATGAAGATTACAATACTTGGACCTGCGCACCCTTACCGTGGCGGTTTGGCAACTATCATGCACTCAATGGCCAGGGAGTTTATAAAGCGTGGTGACGAGGTGTCGATAAAGACTTTTACACTTCAATACCCTAGTTTTCTATTTCCAGGCGAGAGTCAAACACTCGACACTCCACCACCAGTGGGGTTGGATATCGAGAGGTGTGTGAATACCGTAAATCCCTTTAATTGGATAAGCATGGGTTTGAGACTTAAACGTGAGCGTCCCGATATTATCTTTATGAAGTATTGGACTCCCTTTATGGCGCCATGCTTTGGAACGATTGCACGCATCGCGCGAAGTAATGGGCACACTAAGGTGATCTGTCAGGTTGATAACGTCGAGCCTCACGAGCACCATATCATTGATCGTCCTTGTAACCACTACTACCTAGGTGGCGTAGATGGTTTTATCTATATGTCGGAGCAGGTGCACTCCGAGCTTAAAGCCTACACGCAGGTGCCAGCTCTATTCTCGCCCCATCCGATGTTTGATAACTTTGGTGACCGAGTGTCGCGAGAGGTTGCAGCCCAGAAGTTAGCTCTCTCGGTGCAGAGTCGGTACGCCCTCTTTTTTGGGCTTATTCGTGACTATAAAGGGTTGGATCTGCTACTTGACGCATGGGCAAAACTTAAGTCGGAGGGTAAGTGTGATGGTAAGAAGTTAATCGTGGCGGGGGAGTTTTACACCTCTGCGAAGAGCTACCTTGAGCAGATAGAGCGCGGAGGTATCGCCGACGACATTATCCTCCACGACCACTTTGTGGCGGATGATATGGTGAAGTACTACTTCTCGCTTGCGGACTTTTTGGTGCTTCCATACCGCACGGCTACGCAGAGCGGTGTGACGCAGATAGCCTATAATTTTTGTACTCCGATGGTTGTGACTGGTGTTGGTGGGCTGCCCGAGATTGTCCCCGACGACTGTGTGGGTAGGGTGTGTGAGCCAACCGTTGAGAGTGTTGCTTACGCTGTTGAGCAGATGTGGTGCGGCGATAACCTAGTGCGCTATAACTGCAATATCATCACCGAGCGCAAGCGCTTCTCGTGGGAGGCTATGTGTGCACGGACAATGGAGCTGTATGATCTTATCGTCTCGTCTGCTGCTCGGAGTACTCTTTGAGTAGCTCGTATGCCTCGTTAACACCTAGCTCACCTGCTTTAGAGATATCTATATACCCTTTGTCGGTATCTTTCATCTGTATCTGAATAACTCCACGATTGAAGTAAGCCTCACCGAACGAGGAGTACTCCTCAATGGCACGGCTATAGTCGGCATACGCTTCGGGGAGCCTACCCGAGAGGGCGTAGAGGTTACCTCTATTATAATATAGGTATGCAAACTCGGGGAATATCTCAATGGCTCTATTTAAATCTTCGATGGCGCTATTATAATCGTACTTGTATGTAATATTTGTCCTCAGCCTATTTGCAGGGTCGCTCTCGACTGTTATTCGCTGTGCGGAGTTGTCGAGAGACGATATAAACTCAATCATCTCGCTATGAGTGACGGCGCGCTGCGCGTAGAGGAATGGGTTCTGAGGATCAGACTCGATAGCTTTGTTGATGGTCGCCACCGCGGAGGTGTACTGTTTTACATCGAGTTGCCTTGTCGCCTCGATGAATAACCCCTGCCAGCCATCCTTAGCTGTACTCTTTTTAGCTCTCTTTTCGCTCTTTGTTTTAGTAGCGAGAGCTAGGGTTATTGAGTCCTCCTTGAACTCATCGAGGAATGTCGTTAGGCGTGGTGAGTAGTATGCTTCGCGTTGAGTGGAGCGGGTCGACGCTTTGCCGCGAATAAACCTATACGAGGGTTTAATAGGTAGGTTTTGACCTTGGCTAGAGCTGATCTTCTCGAAGCTGCTATTTGATAATTTCGAATCAAACGAGAGGAGTTTGTTGAAGCGGTACGACGTGTCGGCATAGATTGAGTATGTGCTATCTTTGAGCTTAGAGCGATGCTTTTCAAGCTTGATAGCTGCGATATCTCGATCTCGTTTTGCTGCTGGGTAGTCGCGCAGTAGATCGTTTATATTTGCTCTGTAGAGATAGGCATTTGCAAAATCTTCGTACAGTTCGATTGAACGGGTGTAGTCCTCTTTAGCTCCATGAATATCACCAAGGCGACTGAGGAGGTTGGCGCGATAGAAGAATACAAGGACGTTGTTGGGCGAGTGTTTAGCCACAACATCGAAGTCGTCGAGCGCACGGTTGTAATCACCTATCTGAGTGCGTATTATGGCACGATTGAAGTAGGTGAGTGAATTTGTAGAGTCGATGGCAATAATACTATCCAGATCCTCTAACGCTTGCATTGGGCGTTGGGTGTCGTTGTATATTATGGCGCGATTGAAAAGCGATGAGAGGTGCGACGAGTCACACTTAATAGCCATATCGAAGTCAGCCTTTGCCTCGTCTAACTTTTTCTGGATCATGAGAAGTGATCCTCGGCGATTATAGCCGCTCGGATCCTCGCGGTTGGTACGTATAGCGCGGTTGAAGTCATCATACGCCTTTGTCGTGTCGCGTAGTTGTAGATAACACACGCCACGGTTGATGTAGGCATCGGTGATTTTATCTTCGTGGAGGATAAATTTATCGAAATCGGCAATTGCTTGCTCGAACTGTTGACTTAAAAGGTATGTCACTCCTCGGCTATAGTAGGGGCTTGGGATATCGGGACGAAGCTCTATGGCTAGAGCAAAATCCCCAAGTGCATCGTCGTAGTTACCTAAGCGTGAGCGCGTAATGGCGCGATAGGTGTAGGCGGTGGTGTAGACGGGGTTCTTTGTGATGGCGATGGTGAAGTCGGCTTCAGCGCCGATGAGATCTCCGAGGTTGTACTTTGCAATACCGCGTAGGAAAAAGCCTTCGAAAGCGTTACTGTCAACACGAAGCAGAGTGTTGAGTGTGGTGATTGTGCCGTGGTACTCACCTACGATAAGCTTCTGCCTACCTCTCCAGTAGAAGTAGTCGCGGTTATATTGCGCATAAGTTATCTCTGAGTTGCTAATCAACACAGTGAAAAGTATGATTATGGCTGCAATATACCGCTTCATTAACTATGTTAACGTCTTCAATTGTCTATTTATTACTCTTCGTACCCAAAACGGCGCAGTTCTCGTTCGCTATTACGCCAATCGTCCATCACCTTAACATGAAGTTGAAGGAATACCTTTTTGTCGAGGAACTTCTCCATATCAATACGTGCTTGAGTACCTACGCGCTTGAGCTTCTCGCCCTTGTGTCCAATAACGATGCCCTTTTGGGAATCGCGTGCAACGTATATCGTAGCGGATATGCGGTCTATGTTGCTCTCCTCCTTGTACTCCTCGATCACCACTTCGCAACAGTAGGGGATCTCCTTGTCGTAGTTGGTGAGTATCTTTTCGCGGATAATCTCCGTCGCGAAGAAGCGCAGCGTCTTGTCGGTGAGTGTATCCTTAGGGTAGAAGGGTTCGCCTTCAGGGATATACTCTAGGATCAGGTCGAACAGTCCACCGATATTAAAAGTCTCTTTAGCAGATGTTGGCACAATGCGTGCTTTAGGCAGCTTCTCGCGCCACTCGTCAACTAACTGGTTGAGATCTTCAGGTGTTGTGAGGTCGATCTTGTTGATAACGAGAAGTACAGGGGTGTCGCTCTTGGCGATCTTCTCGATTATCTCCTGCGAACGGTCACTCTTCTCAACGGTATCGGTCACGTATAGCAACACGTCGGCATCCGAGATCGCTC
>JBCQVD010000102.1:0-7014 GCA_047173405.1 Rikenellaceae bacterium | reverse complement strand
TTGAAAACAAGCTAAATAATCGTCCTCGTAAAAGACTCGGATACCTCACACCAAATGAAAAATTTAAACAAATTATTAATATGAATTCAGTTGCATTTGCAGGTTGAATTCAGCAAATAATAAAACACCCAGATAAAAACAATGAAAGAACCCAAGAAACCTCTTTGGACAAAGAACTACATTTTGGCTTTTGTGTCAAACATGATGATATTCTTCTCGTTCTATATGCTTGTTCCGATACTGCCTTTTTACGCAATGAACAATCTGCATTTAGACGAGTCGTCGACAGGTGTCGTTCTGGCGCTATATACAATCGCAGCCCTTATGATTCGACCGCTATCAGGATTCCTTGTCGACAAGTTCAGCCGAAAGCCACTTTACTTAATCTGCTACGCCCTATTCACAATAATATTTGCGGGGTATGCTCTAACTCAAATTATATCGCTTTTTGTGATCTTGCGTATACTCCACGGCTTCGGCTTTGGACTCAGCACCGTGAGCGGATCGACAATCGCGATAGATGTAATGCCTGCCGAGAGGCGCGGTGAGGGTATCGGATACTTTGGTCTAAGCTACACCTTTGCTCAATCCTTAGGTCCTCTAACTGGATTCTGGTTATACTCGCACTACGATTTCGATATAATATTCCTTATCGCTTTTGGATTTGCGTGCATCGGACTGATCTCTATCTTCCCAATATCGCTACCTTCGCTTGAGAAACCTAAATTCGAGGAGGTTGAGGAGACGGTATCGCTCGATAGATTTATACTTATCAAGGGTCTACCGTGCATCCTACTACTTCTACTGGTAGGATATGGGTACGGAACACTATCAAACTTTATTGGTCTATATTGTGCTGGCAGCAGTTTTAGCTGTGACCCAGGGCTATTCTTCTTGATATTTGCTGCGGGAGTGGTTGTCTCACGACTGCTGTCCGCTAAGGCTATCAACAACGACAAGGTGGTATCGGTAGCTTTGATTGGCGCAATACTAATCGCTGCGGGCTACTTTGCCCTAGCCTACTGCACCTCTTCGTGGCTCTTCTTCGCGGGGTCTACGGCTATCGGTATTGGTTTTGGTTGTGTCAACCCTGCATTCCAATCACTGCTTATCAACCTAGCGCCTAACAATCGCCGCGGCACTGCAAACGCTACATTCTACACATTCTTCGACCTTGGTATCGGTGGTGGAATAGCCCTTGGTGGTGTGATAATCGAGTACTTCGACTTCACTACCCTACTATCGGTATGTGCGGCATTGATCCTGCTTGGTGCGCTACACTTTAAGTTCATATCGGCAAAATACTACGAGCGTAACAAGCTAACATAAAAACATATAACCTAAAACTTACATGAAAAAAAAGATCTTAACACTCATCGCTCTTTGCGCACTTTGCACAACGTCGCTGCTAGCAAGTAGCCAAAGCGAGGATTTCAACTTCGGGTGGAGATTCTCGCTCAACGCCGCAGAGGACTCATTCAAATACAAACTCGACGATAAAGCGTGGGATGACGTACGTATTCCGCACGACTGGAGTATCGAGATGGGGTACAGCGAGAAGAATACCGCTGGAAGCAATGGTTTCCTACCAGGTGGTATTGGATGGTACCGCAAGAGCTTCACCCTGCCAGAGACTACCAAAGGCAAAAAGGTATTTATCCACTTCGAGGGTGTATATAGCACCTCTAAAGTGTGGATTAATGGTGCTGAGTTGGGTATGTACCCAAGTGGATACCTCGGCTTCGAGTATGATCTGACCCCTCACCTTAAATTTGGAGGCAAAGAGAATATCGTCTGCGTAAGGGCTGACAGGTCTCAGTATGCCGATGCAAGGTGGTATGTGGGAGGTGGAATCTACCGAAACGTACATCTAATTACCCGCAACGATATATATATCCCCACCGATGGAGTCTTTATCACAACACCCAAAGTCTCGATGAAAGAGGCGGAGGTGTGTGTCGACATCGAGCTTCAGAAGAGCCTAAAATCTAAGGAGGCAAAAGTTGAGGTGAAGCATGATATAATCGAGGGCGAGAAGTTAACAACTGTCGCAACACAAAGCGCCCTACTCAAAGATGAGCTACACTGTATCAAGAGCACTTTCAAGATCGACAATCCGATGCTCTGGAGCACCGAGCAGCCATCAATGTATACCCTTCGAAGCACCATCACCATGGATGGCAAGGTGGTCGATATTCGCGAAACGAAGTTCGGTGTGCGCGATATTAAGTTCGACGCAGCAAATGGCTTCTTCGTAAACGGTAAGTTCACGAAGCTCAAGGGTGTAAATATCCACCACGACCTAGGTTGTGTTGGTGTGGCGGCATACGACAAGGTGCTATACCGTCGTCTTCTATCGCTTAAGGAGATGGGGTGTAACGCAATCCGCACGGCACACAACCCACACTCTTCATCGCTTCTTGAGATGTGCGACACAATGGGTCTTATGGTCATGAACGAGATGTTCGACGAGTGGAAAGTCTCGAAGAACAAGTGGATAGATTCGCGCCACGGAGAGCAAGCGTCCAAAGAGATCAGCAAAGGATATGTTGCATACTTCAACGAGTGGGGTGAGCGCGACCTAAAGAGCTTTGTGCGCCGCGACCGCAACCACCCATCGGTGATCTTGTGGAGTATCGGCAACGAGCTGGAGTGGACTTATGGCTACTACTGGAGAGCATGCGCAGAGAATAAAAAGGGTGTCAATGGACTCGTTCACCTCGGAGGTCCCGAGACTCAGAACGAACAGATACTAGCTCGCTTTAATGAGTACTGTAATGGACACGACGAACTATCAGAGACCGCAGGACAACTCGTTAAGTGGACTAAAGATATCGACACCACACGCATGGTAACACTTGGCGCCAACCTTCCCTCAGTCTCTCGACTATCGGGACTAATGGGTGCTCTTGATGTTGTGGGGTACAACTACAAAAACACATACTACGAGATAGACCACAAGCGCTACCCCGATCAACCTATCATAGGTTCCGAGAATGTCGGTCAGTACTACGAGTGGCGAGATGTGATGGACAAGCCCTACATACCTGGTATCTTTGTATGGGTCGGCATCTCATATATCGGTGAGAGTGGTCCATGGCCAGGCAAGGGCAGCGACTCCTCATTCTTCGATTTTGCATGCTTCAAGAACTCAAGAGGACACTTCTTCGAGACTCTATGGCGTGACACTCCAAAAACACATATCGTGACCACCCCAACCGCCGAGAGTGAGTTCCGTCGCAATGATGATGGTACATACCGCTGCGAGTTCAAGGACGAGAAGCGCAAAACTGATTTCCGCGGATGGGACTGGTTCCTCACATACGACAAGTGGCGATACGCCGAAGGTGAGAAGATCATGGTACAAGCATATAGCAACGCTCCACAGGTAGAGCTTCTACTCAATGGCAAATCGTTGGGCACAAAGAATCGCAGCGAGTTCGCCAAGGAGAATATCATGCTCTGGGAGGTGCCATACACCGCAGGAGAGCTGGTAGCCATAGGTAAGGTTAACGGTCGAGAGGTGTCGCGCCACACGCTAAAGACAAACGGCGAGGCTCAGAGCGTTCAGATTGACATTGACAATGCTGAGGTTAAGGCAGACCGCTACGACCTAGCACATATCGAAATTACAGCCATCGACAAAGAGGGTGTGGCGGTGACCGACAAAGAGCAAAAGATCGAGTTTGTAGTCGACGACAAGAGCACTATCCTAGGTATCGACAACGGTAGTGTAACTTATGTAGGCTCACACAAATGTAACTTCATCGAGACCTGCAACGGCAAATGTCTACTTATCGTTCAATCTAAAAATGGAGATAAGGGCAACTCTAAAATTGGCGTTAAACTCAACGGCAAACTAGTTAAAGAGTTGACTATAAAATACATATAGAAAACCAGAGACTAACTCTAAATATCAAACACACAGGCATAGGCAGTTAACTACCTATGCCTGTGTGCGTTATATAATACTATTAGATCCGAGGACTGCCTTCGGCGAGCGGGGTGCTCCCCGCGGAGCTATTCTTATCGTTCGATTGTTAATAGATTGATTCTCAATCTTCTATACATTGATAAATGTTCGATTAAAGCGTTGCTTTATCGCTCCTTTATCAATATATAGCGACGTAGGCTACGCCTACTATTAACAATCGAGCGCTATGCTAACCAAATCGAAAAACTCACGTTATTAACAAATTATAGAAATAGGGCTTCTTTTTTATTCGTGTTGGGTTTAAGTAGGGTAAAATAAATTTTGAAGTTTTAAGTGATTGTATAACACAAAAAGATTACCTTTGTAGCTCAATTTTGACACAAATGAACAACAACGAAAAGCTCTTTAATCGCAACTTTTTAATCCTTTCAGCGGCAAGTCTAGTCACCTTTATCGCATTCTATCTCATGATGCCCATCATTGCGATGTATGTGGTTGACACATTCAATGCCGACACCTCAACCGCAGGAGTTGTGGCTGCCGCATATATCATTACCGCGCTACTAACACGCCCTTTTTCTGGATATCTAGTCGATAAATACGACCGACGACGATTCTACTTATTGGTCTTAACGCTCTTCGCAATACTCTTTGCTGGGTATATCCTCTCGACCTCTATCACGCAGCTTATCATAACGAGAATACTGCTCGGAGCTAGTTTTTCACTTGTCACCACCGCAGCCAACACCCTCTCTATTGATGTCATCCCCTCGTCGCGACGAGCCGAAGGCATTGGTTACTATGGAGCAATTATAGTCCTTGCTATGGCTGTTGGTCCGATGCTTGGACTCTACCTAATCGAGGTCTTTTCGTACGCCAACCTCTTTATCTTCGCTACATCTTGCGCTTGGGCTGGTGTTATTGTAGCACTCTTTATAAAGACTAAACCCCGCAAAGCCGTAATACATGAACCCATGTCACTCGATAGGTTCTTCCTTCGCGACGCGCTATCAATGGCTATTGTTGTGTCGCTACTATATTTTATGTATGGAACACTTATGGTATATGTCTCTCTGTACGTGCGCGAAAGCGGACTAAACATCAACTCGGGCAACTTCTTCCTACTCTTCGCCTGCGGCATCATTATCTCGCGTATGCTGTCAGCTAAACTGCTTCGTCAAGGCAAACACAACGAAACGCTCGTAGGAGGCATCACGACAATTATCTGCGCTGGCGCTCTCTTTACCCTACTGCTTACAAATTTCACACTCCCCATAGCATCTATTCTACTAGGTCTCGGTTTTGGATTCATTGCCCCCGCTATACAGGCAATGATTATTGATCTTGTCCCTGCCCGCAGGCGAGGCACCGCCAACTCAACATATTTTATCGCCCTCGATCTAGGGTCGGGCTTAGGTATGCTCATCGGAGGGGCTATAGCTCACCTCTCGAACTACAAGACTCTCTATTTGATAGGCATGGCTCTCGCGACCATATCGCTCCTCTTCTACCTGCTCTACGCTCGTAAAGACTACGCACGACGCCTCGCCGCAGCCGATAAATCGGAGTGTTGAATGGTTAATGGTTAGTGTTTAGTGTTTAGATATAACTACTAACTCTAAACCTTCATCACCCCAAAGACGATAGATGCCACGGCGAGTGTCACGAAGATATTGAAAGTCTGGGCAATCAAAAAGACATGCAGCTGCTTGCGATTCTCGCGAGCGAAGATATCCTTAAATCGAGTCTCAAGACCAATGCAGACAAATGCAACTCCGAAGAGTGTATTTGTAAGTGCCTTAGTCACCGATCCAACACTCTTAGCCACGGGCATATCAATGCAGAAGCTAAAGAACAACGACGCGATAATAAAACCTACAACAAATTTAGGAAAGCGGTCCCATATAACACCCACTGTCACCTTCTCGCGAGCACCCTTACCTTTGTATGTCCACACTAGGGAGATGAAGAATGCCGCCACTCCAAGGAGTACATTTTGTGATGATTTCACTATAATGGCGGTCTGAGCGGCCTTCTCGCCAAGCATCGTTCCCGCAGCAGCGACAGCTCCCGTGGTGTCGATTGTACCTCCCAACCATGCTCCTGCCACCTCATCACTGAGACCCATAGCATCCGCTATCCACGGCATAACATACATCATAGGTATTGCACACACCAGCACAAGCGAGATTACAGAGGATAGCTTTTTGTTATCTCCCTTGATAACCCCACATGTCGCGATAGCGGCCGACACACCACATATACTAACCGCACTCGAGAGCATTGTCGAAAGTTCCCTATCAACACCCATCTTACGCGCCAACCAAAAGGTAAAGTTCCAAACCGTAAAGACAACGATAAGAGATTGAATAACTCCATAGGCACCACTCTTAAGCACCTCACCAAAGAGAATCGTCGAGCCTAAACATATAATACCGATCTTGATATAGAACTCACTATTGAGAGCCGCCTTCAGCCACTCTGGAACTCTGAAAAAGTTACTTATTATAAGCCCCAGAAGCACCGAAAAGAGGACTACTTCAAGCCCTAAGCTCTTCACTTGGGGCATCTCGGCGATGAGCTGCGCCGCCATAGCCACACCAAAGATAACAACAAGAGATGGCACAACCATCTTTATCGAACGCCCTTGAGCTAGATAACACCCCACAACAAGAAGTAGCAAAATCGCAAATACACCCGCCATACTTAACCAGTCGCTCTGCGAGAGTAGCGTCTTTGGCATGCGCGGCATAATATCGGCAAAGAGTAGCGCAAACACTAACAACACCAATCCAGCAATCATAATTACCCAATCTTCACCTCTTAACTTGTCTAAAATCTTATTCATAATCTACGGTCTATTGTTTATATGCCACAAATGTCGAGATAAATTTGGGTTAATTAATGGGTTAAAATACTTAAATTCAAAAAAAAATTATACCTTTGTTAGAAACTGTTTAAAACGCTGAATTCAACCTGCAAATGCAACTGAATTGAGGTCAAGAAACTATAGGGACATAAGAAAAGGCGAAACAAATCGGAGCCAGGCTCAAATTTATTCCGCCTAAGCGATAAAATTT
>JBCQVD010000101.1:0-7053 GCA_047173405.1 Rikenellaceae bacterium | reverse complement strand
TGTTGGTAAATCAATTCTTGATTTATTGTGATTACACGAAATAGGAACCCAAAGCAAGCTTTGTCCCTATTTCCTATAATCACACAGACACAAACATCCGTTTGCTCAACAAGCGAAGTGTTTAATGCTAAGCGATTAGTTTCTTAACTAAAAACACTAAACACTAAACATTAAACGGTTTTTCGGTTCAGACACAAGAGTGTTTGATAAATTTCAGAGGGATAGTTGGTTACTCAAATTTATTTGAAATAATCAACTATCCCTTTGAAATATTATAACTTTAGGTATAATCCGAAAACCGCTACAAAAGTAAATGGGAGCTTGCTCCCCGCCCGTCGGCGTGAGACAGTAAGAGACAATACAAAGAAGCAATACAAATACACGGAGAGCACCCCGCCGCTGCCCGCGCAGGGCAGTTGTAGAAGTTTTGATGCACCAGTAGTATTAAGGAATTAATTAAAAAAATACCACAACTAAAAACTAAATAAAAAGATACCGCAAATTGGATAATCGTCAAAAGTTATTGCTATCTTTGTACGTATTAAAAACATTCAAATATGAATATCGGTAAAATCATAGTCGTAGGCATCGGCCCAGGTGACGAGCAGGAGATTACACCAGAGGTGATGGACGTGCTCAAGACTTCAGACACTATTATAGGTTACAAGCACTACTTCCAGTTTATTAAAGATCAACTTCCAGACTCTACGCAGTGCATTGATACTGGTATGAAACAGGAGTCCGCGCGCGCCTTAAAGGCATTCGAACTAGCTGAGGGCGGCGAGAGTGTAGCTGTTATTAGTTCGGGTGATGCTGGGATCTATGGTATGGCGCCACTCATCATGGAGATGAAGTATGAGCGAGGCAGCGACGTTGAAGTCGTAGTACTACCTGGCATTAGCGCTTTCCAGAAGGCGGCATCACTACTTGGTGCCCCTATTGGTCACGATCTATGTTTGATCTCGCTCTCTGATTTAATGACCCCTTGGGAGGTTATCGAGAGGCGCATTGTAGCTGCTGCATCGGCAGATTTCATAACCGCTGTATATAACCCTAAGAGCCACGGCAGGTATTGGCAACTATACCGACTTCGAGAGATCTTCATGCAACACTGTGCGCCATCGACACCTGTGGGCTATGTGCGCAATGCAGGGCGCGAGGAGCAGTGTGTTATAACGACGACCATCGAAGAGTTTAACCCCGAGGATATAGATATGTTTACCGTGGTTCTCATCGGCAACTCTCAATCATTCACCACCCCCGATGGTAAGATGATAACACCGCGCGGCTACTATCGCAAAGAGAGCTGCGACGACACGAAGATAGGTCAACAGATAATGATAAATAGCTTCAAGACCATAGAGTCGGAGCTTAATAATCGCGATATCGCCATTGATAAGAAGTGGGCACTGCTGCACGCTATTCACACAACTGCCGACTTTGATATGGAGAAGATCTTTTACTGCGACAACAACGCAGTGAACGAGCTACACGCGAAGATCAAGGATGGCTCACTCAAGACTATTATCTCCGACGTGACGATGGTTACATCGGGTATCCGCAAGGCTGCGCTCAAGAGATTGGGCGTCGAGGCTAAATGTTACCTCCACGACGATCGTGTAGCGGAGATGTCCGAGCGCCTAAAGATCACACGCACACAAGCAGGTATAAGGCTCGCCGTCGAGGAGCACCCCGACGCACTCTTTGTCTTTGGAAATGCCCCCACAGCACTTATGGAGCTATGCTCTCTTATGCGCAAGGGTGTAGCAACCCCCGCGGGAGTCATTGCGGCACCAGTAGGATTTGTAAACGTTCGAGAGTCCAAACACATGATTAAGAGCTTTAGATCAACGCCCAAGCTCATAATCGAGGATCGCAAAGGTGGCAGCAACCTCGCAGCAACTCTTGTCAACGCGATACTCACCGCAGATGACTCGGAGCTAATGCGTCCAGGTAAGGATTTATAATAACAGCGTAGCCATGAGATTTTACGTTATAGGCATTGACGACAACTCAAATCAAAACTTCACCGACGAAGTAGAGGCTATAATCGAGCGCTCAAGAGTCTTTTCGGGAGGGGTGCGTCACCACCAGATTGTGGCTGACCTACTTCCGCAATGCTGCGAGTGGATCGACATTACGCCACCCATGGATAGTCTCTTTGAGCGATACACTTCTCACGACGAGATAGTTGTTTTTGCCTCTGGCGACCCTCTATTCTTTGGCTTCGCACAGACTATACAGCGCAGAATACCCACAGCTGAGGTTATAACATTTCCGCACTTCAACTCCTTGCAGCAGCTAGCACACCGTCTGACACTGCCCTACCAACAGATGCACGCGGTATCACTCACGGGGCGCGATTGGGACAGGTTTGATAGCGCCTTGATTGGTGGCGAGCCAATGATCGGGGTACTCACCGACAACCGCAACCACACACCCCAGAAGATAGCCCAACGAATGGTTGACTACGGATATACCAACTACTCAATCTCCGTTGGCGAGCTTCTTGGCAATGCCGCACACGAGAGAGTCTTTAGGGCGCTGAGTGTCGAGGAGGTTGCAGGCAGGGAGTTTAACTACCCGAACAACATGATCCTAGAGCAGAAGCACAGCAAGAAGCGACACTTCGGAATCCCCGACTCGGAGTTTACGCTACTCGACGGACGCGAGAAGATGATCACAAAGAGAGCGATACGCCTAATGTCGTTATCAATGCTTGATCTTCATAATGCACATACGCTCTGGGATATCGGCTTCTGCACTGGCTCCGTATCTATTGAGGCTAAACTGCAATTTGCACACCTCGCAGTTCAAGCCTTTGAGATCCGCGAAGGGTGCGACGAGATAATAGAGTGTAATATGCGAAAGTTTGGAGCGCCCGGTATTAAGTATATAATTGGTGACTTCTGCCAAACCGATATCCGCGAGCTTCCACCCCCCGACGCTGTGTTTATAGGTGGGCATGGAGGTAAACTAAAGGAGATTATTTCGAAGGTCTACCCTCTTTTAGCTACAAGAGGCTCCATCGTCTTTAACTCGGTCTCGGCGGAGAGTTATGAGTTACTCCTCGATGCTCTATCTCAATATGAAGTAGAGGTTACTAAAACCTCCATCACGGTTGATGACTTCAACAAAATAACTATTTTTAAAGCAACAAAACTAGAATCCAAATAAAGATGACAAAACATACAATAATCCTAACATCAGAGTCGAGCTACCCTATTGCAGAGGTTATATCTAAGGAGCTTAATGATGCCCTCATAGTATCGAAGTTCGATCTCAAAGGAGGTGTAAAGGTAGACTCACTCTCTGCGTGGGTTAACGACAACTTCAACCACTCAGAATCACTCATCTTTATTGGAGCTATGGGCATTGCGGTGAGGTGCATAGCCCCCAACGTATGCTCTAAACATAGCGACCCTGCGGTTATAAATATCGACTCGATGGGGCAATATGTTGTATCTCTTCTCTCGGGGCATGTAGGTGGCGCCAACGAACTCACCAAGCAGGTGGCGCATATTATCGGAGCACAGCCCGTCGTTTCGACACGCAGTGACGCACTCAACAGATGGGCACTCGACACTATCGACTCTCAATATGGGTGGTGCCGATCATACCACGAGGAGTCTATAAATAGAGCTATCACCAACTTCGTAAACGACAAGCCGACAGCCCTCCTGCTAGAGACGAGAGACCGCGGAACCGACTATATGGAGCGCACGAAGCCATCCAACGTAGAGGTTTTTTACTCTCTGGAGTCAATAGACCAGAGCCTATTTGAGCTTATCATTGCCGTCACCCCGTACATATACCCAGAAGCGAGTTGCGATATTCTCTACTTCCACCCTCGCGTGCTTCACCTTGGTGTTGGCTGCCGACGCGACTGCTCCACGGAGGGCGTAGCAGAGTATATATTGACCCACCTCACGGCGAACAACATAGCTCCTCAATCAATCGCTTCGATATCGACAATAGATATAAAACAACACGAGCCTCTCCTAGACGAGCTTCAACAGAGGTTGTCGATTGGCGACCGCCGAATATACAGCGCCGAAGAGCTTGCCACAATTGAGGTTGCCAACCCTTCACCAAGAGTCGAGCAGCAGACAGGGACAAGTAGTGTCTCGGAGGCTGCGGCTACGCTAAGCGCTTCGTATGGCGAGCTACTCGTTGAGAAGCAGAAAGGGTGCCTCAGCACAGGCAATGACTTCACCTTTGCGCTGGCTATCGAACGCCACGCTCAACGACGCGGACATATCGAGATCGTTGGTGCAGGACCTGGAGATCCCGACCTCGTATCGGTTAGAGGTAGAGCGTTCCTTGAGGCTGCCGACCTTATCCTCTACGCTGGAAGCCTCGTGCCTATTGAGCTAACACACTGCGCAAAGGAGCAGGCGGTAGTTAGAAGTTCAGCCTCAATGAACCTCGAGGAGCAGTTTGCAATCATGAAGGAGTTCTACGACAGAGGATTACTTGTCGTGCGCCTTCATACGGGTGACCCCTGCATCTATGGAGCTATTCAGGAGCAGATGGCATTCTTTGACCAATACAACATGTCGTACCATATAACACCAGGAATATCATCTTTTCAGGCGGCAGCAGCAGCTCTACGCTCTCAGTTTACCATACCCGAGAAGATACAGACAATCATCCTCACCCGAGGTGAAGGACGCACACCGATGCCCGACAAAGAGAAGCTGCACCTGCTAGCTCGCTCTCAAAGCACCATGTGTATATTCCTCAGCGCCTCTATCGTTGACGATATACAGAGAGACCTTATGGTGCACTACCCCGCAACGACACCCATTGCGGCGTGCTACAAGCTAACGTGGAAAGATGAGAGAATATACCGCGGTGAGCTAAAAGACCTTTCTAAGATTGTTAAAGAGAACAACCTAACATTAACAACCATGATAGTCGTCGGTGACTCTATCGACAACCGCCAAGGTCTATCAAAGTTATACGCTGATAACTTTAAACACCTATTCCGCAAGTAACATGAGACCTTTCAACATCATAAAACCAGACCAACGCATTAGAGCCGACCTGCAATCTAAGGTCGACAACCTAACCAAACCCAAGGGTTCTCTGGGTATGCTGGAGTACCTTGCCATCCACCTAGGCGTCATTCAACAGAGCCTCACTCCAGAGCTTAAGAACCCCCACCATGTTGTCTTTGCCGCCGACCATGGCGTTGTTGAGGAGAATATAAGCGCCTCGCCCAAAGAGGTTACCCGACAGATGGTCTACAACTTCCAAGCTGGAGGTGCGGGAGTCAACTTCCTCGCGCGTCAACACAACTTCAAACTTAAGTTGGTCGACTCGGGTGTTGACTTCGACTTCTCGCAGAGCGAAGGAGAGCTTATTGATATGAAGATACGTCGCGGCACGCGCAACTACCTACATGAGGCGGCAATGACCCCGCAGGAGTGCGACCTCGCCATCGAGTGTGGCGCGAAGATGACCGACCTATGCGTCGGTGAGGGGTGCAATATTATAAGTTTTGGAGAGATGGGCATCACCAACACCTCATCATCGTCACTGTGGATGAGCTTGCTATCAAACATACCCCTTGAGGAGTGTGTCGGAGCAGGTAGTGATGCCAGCGGTAATATCGTCACACATAAATACTCTGTACTTAAGCGCTCGGTTGACAACTACCGCGGAGATGGATCCCCCGAAGATGTAATGAGGTATTTCGGTGGTTACGAGATGGTTATGACCGTTGGCGCTATGCTGCGTGCCGCCGAAGTGGGCATCACCATCATTATTGATGGCTTCATCATGAGCGCTTGTGCACTGATGGCATCTAAGCTCAACGACAATTTTCTCAACTACGTAATCTTCGGACATGTAGGCGATGAGGGTGGACACCAGATGCTACTAGAACAGATGGAGGCGCGCCCAATACTACACCTAGGATTCCGCCTCGGCGAGGGCACAGGAGCCATCTGCGCCTACCCTATTATCGACTCTGCCGTTAGGATGATACGCGAAATGAGCACTTTCGAAAAGGTACAAGTAACAAAATACTTCTAATCCTGAAGTTCGAGTTATTTCAGCCTCCAACTGTCCTGCGTGTATAGCGTTAAGTGTTAAGTGTTAAGTGTTTAATGTTAAAGACTTAAACATTAAACAGTAAACGCTAAACGCTCAATGCTTAACACGGTTTGGTATTAAACACTTCAGTGTTTATAAAATGAAAAGTGTTAGGTAGTTATCCAAATTTATTTGAGATAATTATCTAACACTTTTTATTGTATAACGCAGTTCTTAAACCATACCGCTACAAAGGAAAAGCTCCACGGGGAGCACCCCGCCGCTGTCCGCGCAGGACAGTCGGAAGCAATACAAATCAACGTAAAATTTTGGTTCTTACGAACCAACACGGCTTACTAACTCTCCGCTCTCGCCTAGGAGCAAGAGTTCCAGAGAGCCGTTAGGCATAAGAGGTTTGCAGTGGCGGTAGCAGTTTTGTGCTATTAGGTCATAGAACAGAGACTCTTCAGGGGGAACAATACCCCACAGCTGCCGCGCTGTGGTTATCTCTGAGATCTGCTGTTGTGTTGACTCAGAGCACCCCGCCTCACGGCTTAACTGCACTAAGAAATCGTGGTTCAGAACGACCCTCTTGCTGTGCGTGTCGAGAGCACCTGCCGCCAGCTTTACAGCCTTACCGATCATCACTCCGAGGATAATATGTTCGATCTGCTCTGAGGCTGCCAAAGAGATGGTTGCACCGATTAAATTACCATAGTGAATATAATTTTGAGCAGGGTAACACGGGTAGTGAGCCTTAACAAATCGCTCACTCATAGCCCCAGAATTTATCACAATAGTTGGGCACGATGACGCTTTAGCCACTCTAATCTGCTGGTGTATAGATTGCAAGAAAGCCTCTGATGAGAAGGGTTGTACGATACCCGACGTCCCTAGGATCGAGATACCACCAGTGATACCTAGGCGCGGATTAAATGTTTTAGGTGCCACCTCCGCCCCCCGAGGCACCGAGATCTCCACCTCGACAATACATTTTAGTGATCTACGCGC
>JBCQVD010000100.1:0-7230 GCA_047173405.1 Rikenellaceae bacterium | reverse complement strand
TCCGTCTAGCGCAAGAAGCTGCCCGCGCAGGGCAGTAAGAGGCAGTGCAAGAAGCTGCCCGCGCAGGGCAGAAGCTATAAATTAAAACAGCGAAGAGTAGCCTCCGCGGGCTATGACAACGAGTGCAATAACGACAATAACGGTGAGTGTGAATATTGTCGAGAAGATTTTACTTAACATAATTAATTTGATTTTCTGTGGTCAGCACCTCTAGCGCTTTAAGCATTATATTATCAACGGGCAGGATGCTGGCGTAGAAACCGTTATCCTCAAGCTCTGTATTGCGACCTATGTAAGCACGCAGTTGAGCCTCCATAAGTTTTCGCGAGGTCTCGATCTGCTCCCAATTAGGCTTCACGCCCTGTCTTTTTGCGTAGGCGATAAAGTCGCTGAGAAGGCTCTTGTCCGCATCAAAAAAGCTATTGAGCTGCTCTATCGTTGCTATTGAACTTAGCTCATCCTTATGTCTGTCCGAGTACTCGATAGTATACCTATACAAGATATTGCGCCCTGTGACCTCTACGAAATATTGAGTCATCGCTGTGGTGTCGACCGCGACAAATTCGTCGGGCATGATACCGCCACCGCCATATACCACCTTACCTTTGGGAGTGACCTTTTTTAGTGAATCAACGAAGTTGATGCTATCTGCTGTAAAGTGCTCTTGATGCTCAAAACGCGACAATATCTCCTTCTCGTATTTATCACCACCCCCCATCTCGTAGGGCTTCTGTATGGAGCGACCTGTGGGTGTGTAGTAACGGGCTGTTGTTAGGCGCACCGCAGAGCCGTCGTTATAGGGCATCTGTTGCTGCACGAGACCCTTGCCGTAGCTACGGCGCCCGATGATCGTACCTCGGTCATTATCCTGAATGGCTCCTGCTAGGATCTCGCTCGACGAGGCGCTACCCTCATCAATGAGGATCACTAGCTCCATATCCTGAATGGCTCCGCGACCATTGCTATACTCGCGCTGCTGCTTACCCTCTCTATCCTCGGTATATACGATAAGTGTGTTTGCTGGCAGAAACTCATTCGATATGGATATTGCTTGGTCAAGGAAACCGCCCGAGTTACCCCTGAGGTCGAGAATTAACTTGGTCATACCCTGACTCAGAAGTGTCGAGATGCTACTGAGTAGTTCGTTGTGTGTGGTGCGAGCAAACTGCGACATGTGTATAAAGCCGATCTCTGGGGTGAGCATAAAGGTTGTAGATATACTCTTTAGAGGAATAACATCGCGTGTCACCTCTACCTCGACAAGGTCGTCTATGCCCTGTCTCTCAAGCGAGAGTCTCACCTTTGAACCGCGCTTTCCGCGGAGCTGGCTAACGATTTTATCCTGCGCAATCTTACGCCCCGCCACAAGCGAGTCGTTGATCTTGATGATGCGGTCGCGCGCATTAACACCCGCCTTATCACTTGGTCCCGAACGTATTACATTGAGTACAATAACGGTATCTGTTGCCATATTAAAGACAATACCAACACCCTCAAACGAACCATCAAGTGGTTCATTTGCTCGCTGCATATCGCTCGCGGGGATATATACTGAGTGAGGGTCTAACTCCTTGAGCATGGCGGGGATAACCTTCTCCGCCAAAGAGTCTATCTCTACCTCATCGACATACTTGCTCTTTATGAGCGCGAGAGTCTGAGAGATCTTATCACTCTGTGGCAATGACATCTGCCCAAAGAAACGAGTCAACTCCTCGCGTGTAGATTGCCTCTCGATAAGGCGTCCTCCAATCATGCCTCCCACCACAGCTGCTGCAAATAGCAGAGTGTAGGTAAGGCAACTCATATATCTCTTAAATTTTGACATCTCTTGATCTATTTGTTTTTAAATGTATACGCAAAACCTACGCTCAGTAGTGTCTGGGTCTGCCAATTAATATTTTGTGCTCTATTGTAGTAGAGCTGAAAGTTTAGTGTCGTAGAGAGTAGCTTTGTCGCTTTTATCTCCAACTTATTCTCCCACCTCAGCGTCGGACGAACCGCAAGCATCGGCTTCACTCCGTCATTTGTCTCATTCCACGCATCTATTGCCACCTTATACTCATCGTAATCGTGGTATAGATTATTATACGTCAGCTCCGATATCCAACCATAAAACGAAAATATCGAGGTCACATACCTAAACACACCATCCTTGCCAAAGCTTCTATCTAGGTCGATCTGAATAGAGGAACCAGCCTCGATCTTCGAACTCTCATAAGGGTTAACACCATAAGGTTCAACGTAGAGAGCGTTAGCTGATTCGTGGGCTAAGTATTGATAATAGGCGTTCCAGCGCACATCGGCGTTAGAGACAAAGACCCCATTAAAGGCTAGTGGCGAGAGTGTCAACTTAAAAGGCAACTTCTCCTTAGAGCATTGATAATTAAAACCCACCGATAGGTCGAGGTATCCTGGCGCCATGAAGTCACTCTTAAGGTTTATATCCTCTTGCGATGAGCTAGAGACATAACCCTTCGAGAATTGACTGCGAAACTTAAGCGTCGAACCGTACGACCACTTACTCGATATGTTTATAGCTGGCGAGACTGATACCTGAAACTCATCTTGGTTCTTGTACCACACCGACTCACTCGTTGTCACATCGTCTACTGTCTGGTCTAGGCTCACACAATAGTATCCATATTTAACTGATACCGAGGTCTCAACTGAGAACTTATTCTTTGTATATTTATGCTTGAAGTATATCGTCGAGAGCAGCGATACTGAGTTATCACCGCCTGAAGTCTCCTGCCATGCGTTGTTGTACTGGTTTAATCCACCCTGCAAAGCTACACTCAATTCGGTAGTATTGCGCGCCTTGCGCAGCGAGTCGCGCTCTGCCCTATGTGCGGCGGCCGAGAAGTAGTCAGGTGTATAGAGGGGTGTTTGGGCAATGGTGTCACGGAATACGATACTTCGCTGGGTTGACGGCTGCTCGTATATATCCATCTGTGCCATTGCGGGTATTGTGGCAAATATTGCTATTAGAACGAATATCTTTAGTATAATTCTTGTCATTACTCTCTTTATGGGGCGGCGCACGCCACCTAATAATTAAAGGTATATAAACGCACAAAGTTAATTAATAATTTGTTTAAAACCTATAATCGTACTACTTTTGTTACATATAAACAGTATAGCATCAAATCAGAATATCAATGAAATTTATCGGAGCACACGTAAGCGCTTCGGGTGGTGTGGAGAACGCCCCCGCCAACGCAGCAGCCATCGGCGCCAACGCCTTTGCCCTCTTTACTAAGAACCAACGCCAGTGGAGCGCACCGCCTCTGAGTGAGGCGCAAATTGAGCGCTTCAAGACGGCATGTGAGCTTCACGGCTTCACGCCTCAGCAGATACTGCCTCATGATAGCTACCTCATTAACCTCGGGCACCCCGAAGCTGAAGCCCTCGAGAAATCGCGTAACGCCTTTATTGACGAGATGAAGCGTTGCCAAGCGCTGGGACTTGATAGGCTCAACTTCCACCCTGGTTCGCACCTGCGCAAAATATCAATCGAAGAGTCACTCGATATCGTTGCGGAGTCCATAAATATCGCCCTAGATAAGACTACGGGCGTCACTGCCGTTATTGAAAATACCGCAGGTCAAGGCTCAAACTTAGGCTTTTCATTCTACCACCTCGCGCGTATCATCGAGCGTGTAGAGGATAAATCACGCGTCGGCGTCTGCCTCGATACCTGCCACACCTTTGCCGCAGGGTATGACCTATCATCAACCGAGGCGTGCAAAAAGACATTTAGCGAGTTTGGCGAAGTCGTAGGCTTCAGCTACCTGCGCGGCATGCATCTCAATGATGCAATGAAGCCTCTCGGGAGCCGCGTCGATAGACACTCTTCAATAGCTGAGGGTTTTATTGGTGAAGCGTGCTTTAAATATATCGTTACAGATAGCAGGTTCGATAATATGCCCCTAATCCTTGAGACGCCAGATGAGACAAAGTGGAGCGAGGAGATCGCAAGGCTTCGTTCATTCGTAAAATAATAATATTTACAATTATCTGAGTTTTAAAATGTTATGCAAAAGGGGCTTGGCGACCCACAAAAAAAAGTGTCAAATAATTTGGAAATAAAAAAAATATGCCTACCTTTGCAACGTCTTACAACAAAATGGTGGATTCATCTAAGGGCTAGGATACCTGCCTCTCACGCAGGACATAGGGGTTCGAATCCCCTATCCACTACTCAAAGTCGACTTATGGTCGACTTTTTTTGTGTTTATACATATCAAGAGTGGCTTAGTTCGGCTCAGTCGTTGAATGTTAAGTGTTAAGCGTTAAATGTTAATGAATCAATCGCTAATCGTTAAACACTCAACACTGAACGCTAAACACTTCGATTGTTGAGCAAACGGATGTTTGCGTCTATGTGATTATAGGAAATAGGGACAAAGCTTGCTTTGTATTCCTATTTACGTGAGTTTTGGATAAGAATTTCTTATCCAAAACACCTCTAAAAGTAAGTCTCCCCAAACGGTTTGGGGAGACTTAGAGGGGTTTATCGAATATACATCGGCTTTAAAAAGCCGATAACCTGAGTTTTAGATATGGGAAATTGATAAAACTAACAGGTAAACAATAAATTTCCCTTATCCAAAACTCAGGTTATTTCGTGTAATCACAATAAATCAAAGGTTGATTTACCAACAATCGCAGCAAAAAGTAAATGGGAGCTTGCTACCCACCCGTCGGCGTGAGACAGTAAGAAATAATACAAGGGGCTAAAACAAAATAGGGATAGCTAAAAGCTACCCCTATCAAAAACCATCTTATTTACTTAAAAACCTAGCATAAAAATGCTAACAAAGCTATATAACTATCAGTCAATAGTACGTATAACTTTTAATACTTATTTTTAGGTCGGCCCCTTGTTGTTAAGCCCTTCGTTGTTGATATTACAAATGTAGTGGTTTAGTCTACTATCATAGGGCGGTATATACTTTTAAATTAGGGGGTATATGCAATAAGTGAGATAAATGTGTGGTTATTTATATTGTTTTTGTGGGGGTTTTTGTTATATGATCCAACAAACGACAAAATTATTATATATTTTGTACTCTAGTTGTAACTCTTCGTTGAGTAGTGTTGCATTGATTTTATTGTTGGTCGCGTTGATCGAAGTGATACAAATATCGCAAAGCATATCAATGCCCACAGCTCCGCTATATTTGTATATAGCCTCTTTTGCTGCCCAGAAAAGAGCCATTAATAGCTGGCTGTCATGCCCCTCCATTACGCTTTGCTCCTTGGTGGTTATGTATCGCGATGCAACCCTTTCGAAGTTGCGTGCTCTCTGTTCGATATCGACTCCGCAACGTTTTGTTGATAGCAGAAGCGCGACGTGTGAGCTGGAATGTGAAACGCTAATATATAGATTGTCGCAACCAACGACGTATGGAGCGCCTGTGCATGAGTAGCGAACTCTGAAATCGTGGGGTATAGATAGCTCCTTGTAGCTCTCGCGGCTCAGCTCTCGACGAAGTATAGCTCTCCACGATAGTCGTTCGCGTTGACGCTTGGGGCTAAATTCTGCACATTCGCGCACCTCCTCCTCGCTTACGAGAGTGTATAGCTCCTCTAGCTCAGCCAGAGGTTCGATTATGAGATTACAACTCTTCATTGGGGCTGATATGTACCTTGATCTTCTCTATGCGTCGTCCGCTCTCGCCGCCCATTCTTTCGACTGTGAGTGTTATCCCCTGCGCATGTATTGTGTCCCCGAGTTTGGGTATTGTGCGCTTTACTTCGAGAATTAAACCCGCAAGAGTCTCGGCGCTACCTTCGATAGGGGTGAGTATCTCGTCGTCGAGAGAGAGTATCCTTATAAAGTCACCTATGTGTGTACGTCCTTCGAAGATATATGTGTTCTTGTCAATACGCGTGTAGAGGTTCTCATCCGTGTCGCTCTCGTCAGAGATCTCGCCCACGATCTCCTCGATTATATCCTCAAGGGATACCAACCCTAGCGTTGAGCCATATTCATCGACGACAACGGCGATATGCACCTTATTTGTCTGAAATTCACCGAGTAGGACGCTTATCTTTTTGTGCTCTGGGACGAAGTATGGTTTGCGTATAAGCTCCTGCCAGCGGAACTCCTCGATATTTATGTAGGGGATAAGGTCCTTGATGTATAGCACACCGCAGATATCATCTAAAGTCTCATTATATATAGGTATTCGCGAGTACCCCGACTCCTTGATAACCTCCTTGACTTTGGTGTACGAGTTGGTGATGCAGAGAGCTGTGATATCAACTCGTGAGCGCATGATCTCTTGTACTTCGGTGTTTATGAAGTTGACAATTCCCGAGAGCATCACTTTTTCTTGCTTTGTGGCACTTTGTGTTAGATCCACAGCGTCGGCTAGTTCGTCGAACGATATTTCGCTATGGTGTGTTGCTCGCTGCCCAATAGATGATCCAGCCTTCATGAGAAGCGTGGATAGGGGGTAGCAGATCTTCCTGAAAAAGAGGAGTGGGTATACAGCTACGCGTGCAAATGCGCGAGGTGCTTGTTGTGCGCATACTTTTGGTGCGATCTCGCCAAATAGCAACAGCAGGAAGGTGACGAGCACCATCTTGAATAGAAATTCAAATTGCGTGAAGGTAAACAGCGAGTTTATAAGGTTCGCGGCAAGTATCGCGATGCAGATATTTACCAGATTATTTATAACTAATATTGTCGCTAAGAGTAGATCTACATTCGAGAGGAGTGAGATGATGGACTTGCTAGATGACTCCTTCTCCTCCTTTAGCTCCTTGATGTCGTTGTGGTCAAAAGAGAAGAATGCAGTCTCAGCTCCTGATACTAGCGCTGAGGCTAATAGAAGGATGAAGGTGATGATTACAAGAGCGCTGTCGCTCGGCTCAAAACCATTAAAATGTATGCCTATATCGTCTAACACGTCTATATTTAGAATAATGTTTTGTTCTTTATTACTGTCCGATAAAATAAGAGACTGCTCTGCGAGGGCGGTGGTGGGCTGCTCCCCGTAGAGCTATATTTTGTAGAGTCTTGGGATAATCGCTACCATCACTTGCTCTGCTTCTCTATATCTCTTTACTCCTCTGCGCCATCTCTTTACTCCTCTGCGCCATCTCTTTACTCCTTTGCGCCCTCTCTACTTCTCTTGTTCCTCTCTCTCCTCGCACCCCTGGGTTATTCGTCGAAGAGTGATGTTGAGGTTATCTTATCGCTCTCGTTGTTCTTTGCAT
>JBCQVD010000099.1:0-7439 GCA_047173405.1 Rikenellaceae bacterium | reverse complement strand
ACCATCTTAGGAGTCTGCCCCATGATTGCTTAACATCAGCAGTAAGAACATATTTAGTCTTCTCTTTAGAGACATTAAAGTCAACAAAACTACCTGTTTTGATCTCAACAGCCTTACTGCTATTGTTACCTGCTACGATCTTACCGACCTTCTCCTTCTCCCAATACTTCCATTGGTCAAGGTTTCCATCCTCGAAATTAAACTGCTTTACGACCTCAGCAGAAGCTGTTGCTACCAAAACAAGGGCAACGAGCGAAGTTAATAGTTTTTTCATGTTTTTTAGCTATAAATTTAGTTTACATTATTTAGTCTCTAACTTGATGTTATCCAAGGTCATACTACCACCTGGAACAAATGTGATTCTGTGGTATCCCGAGTGTTTTACCTTAAATTTTAGTGTGACAGTTTGGAAATTCTTCTCAGCTGTCATATCCAAAGCGCCTATTTCAACCAATTTCTTTGCATCTGGGTCATATCCCGAAACAGCTACCTTAGGAGCCTTACCCCATGGCTGCTTTGCGTCAACCGTAAGAACATATTTTGCCTTAGCATTTGGAGCATGGAACTCGACATAGCTACCTGTTCTGATCTCGATAGCCTTGCTGCTGTTATTACCAGCTACAATCTTGCCCTCTTTTCCCTTCTCCCAATATTTCCATTGGTCAAGTTTACCATCTTCAAAATCAAACTGCTTTACAACATCAGCAGAAGCTGTTGCCACCAAGACAAGAGCAACGAGCGAAGTAAATAATTTTTTCATGTTTTTTATTTTAAGTTTTTATTGTGCCACTAGTTTTACATTATCCACGGCAATACACCCCCCTGGAATAAAGGTGATACGGTGATAACCTGGGTATTTAGTCTTAAATTTAAGAGTCACTTTCTGGTAGTTCTTGTCCATTGAAACCTCAACAACTTTGAGGTCTACCAACTTCTGAACCTCAGGATCGTACCCCGCGGCAACAATTTTAGGTATATTACTACCCCACATATGCTTTACATCGGCTGTAAGGATATATGTTGCCTTAGCTTTAGGGGCATGGTAATCAAAGAAAGAGCCATCGCGAACCTCGATAGCTCGCTTACTATCCTTTGCCATGTTAGCATCAAGGATCTTATTCTCTTGCCTATTATTCCAAACCTTCCACGGTGTAAACTCACCTTCAAAATCGTACTCTCTAATAACCTCAGTTGCAGATGCAGAGGCAACAAACAGTAGTGCTGCAAATGCGGTAATAATTTTTTTCATATTTTTTAATTTAAATTTGACTAAGGACAGACAACACGATCTTTTAGTAACTCTCTATCTTGCTAATTTATTTACTCTCGAGCTTTAAGTTATCGACAATAACACAACCTCCCGACTGCAAGCCTGGAATGATTGTAACACGGTGATAACCTGACACTTTAGTCTTAAACTTTAGAGTAATCTTTTGGTAATTCTTGTCTATTGTCACGTCAACATATTTAAGGTCTGCCAACTTCTTCAAGTCGGGATCAATACCAGCAACAACGACGCGTGGTGGGTTTTTACCCCACATGTGCTTCATATCCAGTGTTAACGTGTATGACGTTTTTGGCTTTTGGACATGAAACTCAAGATATGTACCTGTCTTAACCTCAATAGCTTTTTGGCTATCTTTAGCTAAGTTAGCACCAACAACTTTATTGGGAGTATCTCCCCAAACCTTCAACGGTTTAAACTCGCCCTCAAAATCATAATGAGCAACAACCTCGGCAGATGCAAACGAAACGCATGCTAGAAGAGCTAATGTAGATAATATTTTTTTCATTTTTAAGGTTTTATTTAGGTTAATTATTTAAGGATATGTTTAAATTTATTAATATAGTGTGATTAATAAATTTAAACATATCCTCCTGCTTGAGACTCAACGCCTCTATTTAAACTCTACTCTTTTACTAATTTTACGTTATCAATCATAACACTACCTCCCGTATTGCGGCTAGGCATAATTGTTACACGATGATAACCCTCTGCCTTCGCTTTAAACTTGAGAGTCACAGTCTCATACGCCTTTGGCATAGACATCTCAAACTCTTTCAAAGCGACCAAACCTTTGGCTTTTGTATCATAATACTGAACCAAAATAATCGGCGGATTTTGACCCCAAACATGCTTTGCATCAAGAGTTAACGTATACTTACCCTTCGCATCTTTATTATGATAATCGAAGTACATGCCAGTCTTAACCTCCAGAGCGTGCTTACTCTTACTTGCCATATTAGCACCCAGAACTTGGTTAGTTTTACCCTCCCAGACTTTCCATGTATCATATGTACCATCCTCAAAATCGAATTGTTTAACAACCTCAGCAGAAGAGGCTGTCGCCACGCAGATCAATGCTGCAAAAGAAGTAATAAACTTTTTCATGGTCTTAGCTTTTGTTTTAGTTTACTACAAAGTTAATAATAAAAATTGAAACTACAACTTATTTACCTAGTTTTATAGCTATAAAATGAAGGATCTGTTTAAAATTTTAAACAGATCCTAGGCAATATACTAAAATATAAATTTATCTTTTGCGCTTATTCTTTCACCAAGCACGACTCAATTACCCCCATATACACTTTATGGAGGTTACCATGACCATGCCCGTACCACTGTTCATAACACCCCTTATCGACAAAGCTATCTTCGCTCATCATCTGCGCGTATATCTTACGGCACTCTAGAACAATACGAGCCTCTGCAAATGTTGGGTTTCCGTTGGGTGTTAGCATTGGAGTAAGACCACACACGGAGGCTTTATCCCCGTCTCTGCCCGAATTCTTACCCATATAAGTCAACGCATCGCGATGCCCTGGCTCTAATACCGAGATAGTAAAATGCGTAGACGACTCAATTAATTCGTAAGTATACCTCTCAGGACGAACATATATCGTAGCCACTGGCTTATTGGAATAGAATCCGACACCACCCCAACTCGCCGTCATTGCGTTGGTTCTCTCGCCATCGGTTGCGGATATTAGCATCCACTCCTTACCTATTAAATCAATCACATTGGTCGATATCTCGTTAGGAGATATTTGTTTGAAATTACTCATGTCTATTTTATGTTTAACCCATTAAAAATTTATCTTCACCTCATGACGAACCTCATCCACACAGTCAATGGTGTTGATATAGTCAATAGCCCTAAGCAACTCACCCTTAGAGTGTACCGAAAAATTAATCGAACAGTTAACGATAGCATCCACTGTCTCTGTCGCCAACTTATCAATCGAGAGGTGCAGACGATTGGTTATACAATCAATAAGATCACTCAAGAGATGGTAACGGTCAACCGCCTTAATGGTGACCACCGCAGGGTATAAAAACTCAACATCCTCCTCAAAGCTAACACCGACGATAGAGTCTCCGTTTTGAGACGCCATACTAATTGCGATCTTGCAATCACGCTTATGTATAATAGTCGATCCATCCGCCTCAACAAACCCAATAACCTCGTCACCCGGTAGCGGCTGACAGTGCATACAACGCTGATTTGCCAATTTTTTCTTTTTACGAAGAAAGGTATGTACATTCTTTTTGGCTTTATAAGTGGTGATATGCTCAAGCCAGTTACTAAGAGGCTCCGATTTAGGATTTGTAAATATCTCGACACAATCACCTCTATATAGAGGGCTTTTCACGGAGCATAACTTCCCATTCACGCGTGCGTAACACGCATGAAGCCCCACCTTTGTGTGTATCTCAAAGGCAAAATCGAGAGCCGAAGCACCGCTCGGCAACCTAATACCTAAACCCTGAGGTGTAAAGACCATGATATCATCATTATAGAATGATGTCACCACACTCTCCATAAAGTTCTCATTATTGTTGGTTTGGTTATAGATTATATCCTGAAGCATTGATTTAAACTTCTCAATCCAGCGACCAACATTACTCTTATATAGGTTCACACACCCCATGCTCGCCGTACGGAGCATATCTTCGGAGTGAATATGAACCTCCTCCCACGCGCCACGATCACTAAGCAGCTTTATATGAAGGCTTTGATAACCATTCTCCTTAGGCGCATCGACATAGTTTATAAAGCTACCAGGCTTCTCCTTAAACGAGTCCGTGAGCATAGAGTAGATATTGAGGCACATCTGTTTATTGCTCACAGGTGGCTGATCCTCGAAGATTAAACGTGTGATGTGTCTATAATCAACGTGTTCAAAATCACACCCCGAACGATGCATCTTACGCCATATACTATATGGCATTCTATACTGCACATCAATACGTGCCTTTAGACCATTGTCACTAAGGACTTTAGATAATTTATTTGTAAAAATATCGAGCCACTCTCTATTTTTCTCCTCATCTTGACGCAGGGCACACTCTAGTTGAGCATACTCTTGAGGGCAGCGATACCTTAAACTCAGGTTCTCTAGCTCAGTCTTTACATCGTATAGACCCAAGCGGTTAGCAAGTGGAGCGTAGAAGTAGTCGGTCTCACCCGCTATTTTCATCTGCTTATCAGGTTTCATACTATCTAGCGTTCGCATATTGTGAAGCCTGTCTGCTAGCTTAATGAGCAATCCTCGCAGGTCATAATGCACCGAATCGAGCATCTGCTTATAGTTATCGAGCTGCTTTGACATCTCGTATTGCTGCTTCTCCTTCTTAGTAACAATACTTACTAGATAGGCAACATCATTGCCAAAAAGCTCTTGTATATCCTCTATTGTATACGACGTATCTTCTACCACATCGTGAAGAAAGGCTGTTATTACCGAGTTTGCGTCGAGATTAATCTCGGTTGCAGCAATATGAGCAACTGTTACGGGGTGAATGATATATGGTTCGCCAGATTTTCGCTTTTGTTTAGAGTGTGCCTCTTTTGCTAGGTGAAAAGCAGCTTTAAGTCGCACTATATCCTCACCTGTCGCTGTCTCTTTTGATCTCATCGCCTCAAAAATAGCCTCTGCCTCTGCCTCTATCTGGATATCAAAATTTTTCATACTCATCACAAATTTACCCGAACATTACAAATTATTATAGCCTGCAATGTAATAATAATTTTATCAAATTATAATATCAGAACGACTTTTTTTACATATTTATTGAAATATAGGCTAAATAACGCGTATTTCTCCCGTTTGGGATCACACAAAAATAATATGCGCGACCCTTTTCGAGTCGCGCATATCAGGTATTTCGTTCGTTGAATTATTACTTTTTCTCTGGCTTGTTTTTCAAGAATCCACCGTTATTGAATTTCTGGTTATTCTCCAAACCTTGCTCTCCTGCTCCCTTCTCCATAAGAGTTACTAGCTCAGGTAGATAGATCTGATATACACGACGAGGCAACACGCTGTGCTTATCACATACCGACGCCGCTAAACCGACAACCTCACCTAGCATACCTGTTGTACGCATTACACGAGTGGTACCAAGCGCAACGTGAGTAACGCTAATATTACGTCCTGCCATAAATAGGTTATCTACATTACGAGAGTAGAGACAACGATAAGGCACTGGATAGCGGTAGATATGAACATGCTTCGCTACCGACTTAAAGGCATTCTTAGGGAAGTGCTTTAGGTTCTCCTCGTTAGGATAGTGGAGATCTATCGACCATGTAGTCGAAGCGGTTCCATCCTCCTTCAAATCGTGGTTTATAAGGTCTGTCGCTGTCAAGATATAATCACCTAGTAGTCGACGTGATTCACGGCGTCCTGCAACATAAGCTACCCACTCTAGTTCGCGGTTTGCATACTTAGCTTTCTCCGTAGATCTATTCTTAAGGAATGACCAGTTCGAGAAGATCACCATAAGACCGTAGTCTCTAACGTGCTCAGCCTCGGTTATTTGGTTGTGGTATGCACCAGTCTCCCAAGTCCACTCACCCATTGTCACGCTCTCCTTACTCTGCTCATTGAAGTTAAGACCATACTCGAATACTGGGAATTTTCTCGCGCCATCACACTCCTTTGAGTACCACTGCACGGAAGAACCCATAGTCATTTTATCCGCTTTTTCGGGAGCCAAGAAGCTATTCTTCTCTATCGTGCCCTTTGTACCCTCATCAGCACCTACGGGTCTATCAATCTGTTGGTTCTCGCCTGTCTCAAAACGAGACTCACGACCCATTCTAAAGTCCGCACCTGCGAGTGCTCCGACAGTACCATCGCCTGTACAATCAGCAAAAAGTGGCGCTGTAAATAGCATCTCCTCGCCAGTCTCGATATGCTCTGTTATAACCGATTTAATCTTACTACCATCCATCACAACACGCGTCATTCGATTCGAAGCAAAGAGGTGAAGGTTAGGATTAGAGTTCAAGAATTGTGCCTTCTTATCATCCTCGTAGTACTCAGCTGGTTGTGCATTACCGCCACGAGTATGACCAAACTCCTTAATTAGGTTACCCAAGTTCTCGTATGGAGCCATCTCGATACGTCCTCCTAGGTGGACACGCACCTCAGAGCTATTACATCCTCCCCAAAGTGGACGATCGTTGATGAGCGCAACACTCAAACCCTCACGAGCAGCTGCCATCGCAGCACACATACCCGCTACACCGCCACCAACGACAACAAAATCAAACTCTTTCTGAATTGCTGGCATACAAGGCACACCGCGCAACTCGCGACGGAATAGATTTAACGCCTTTACGTGTGTTGGAGGAGCTATATTCTCTGTCGAGAGGTATACCGCATCACACCTACCATTAAAACCTGTATGGTCGACAAGCGACAACTTATTATCGCCTGCTGCTAGATCTACCGAACCCGCGTACTGCCACATCCACTTATCACCTACGGTACCTAGTGGCTTACCTACTTTCTTTTCATTTATAGCGAGTGAGAATTTACCAGCACCCTCCTTCTCGCTCCAGTGAGAAGTCCAGTTAAAGGTACGAACATAGATGTGGTATTTACCACCCTCTGAGACTTTGATATTTGTTGATGCGTCATCCACAGGGCGTCCCATACCGTGCGCCATAAGGTAAGGCGAACCCATCAAGTCCATGTATTGTTGGTCAACAACCCACCCTCCTTTATTATCAAAACTCTCCGCTTCGACAAATAACTCAGCGGCAGCGAGTGTTGAATAACTAAGCGCCAAAGCGCAGATCGAAAATAATAGTTTCTTCATGATATTTTTGATTATGTTTTTAGGTCTAAATTCATTTAAACATTGAAGGTCTACAAAGTTATGGATTTAAATAATATTTTCATAGGGGGTAAACGAGCAATTTAGAGTGGGAAATAATAAATATTGATATCCTATTTGGATATTATGTATAAAGTCCGTAACTTTGAGTACCAACTATATATACTACAAATGAAACTCTTTAAATAGCTGAATTCAACCTGCAAATGCAACTGAATTCATATTAATAATTTGTTTAAATTTTTCATTTGATGTGAGGTATCCGAGTCTTTTACGAGGACGATTATTTAGCTTGTTTTCAATCCAT
>JBCQVD010000098.1:0-7488 GCA_047173405.1 Rikenellaceae bacterium | reverse complement strand
CACCCTCGTTGCGCACCATCCCCACAAACACGGATAGGGCGATCAAGTAGCGCACGAAGTGTTGTTAGGGTATACTCTGTTGGTAGCTTGATTTGAAGTTGAGACTCCACGAACTCAGCAACATCTTTAATATCTGCGTTATTGTTATCTATCGCAGCTATTAGCCCAAAACTCTTTGCTTGAAGCTCAAGAAGCATTCCTGCAAGCGCTTTCTTGTATGTGACGGTGTCTGTGCGCAGCGAGTCGATAGTAACATTGTCGATAGTCTTAACAAAGATAATATCTGCATCAATCTCACCTATGTTCTCGATAAGCGCTCCGTGACCAGCTGGACGGAAGAGCAGCTTACCATCATCGCCCCTAAAAAGTGTATTGTCTGGATTTACAGCAACCGTATCGGTCTTTGACTTTTGTGTCGAGAGCGAGATGTCGTACTTTACATTAAAACGCTCTTCGTAGATCGCCTTACGCTCCTTGATAACACTCTCAAAGCCCTCGATATGCTCGGGCGATACAGTGAAGTGAATCTTCACCACACCATCACACGCTGCATACACGGCACCCTCCACAAGGTGCTCTTCGACAGCTTTACGACACTCGCTATCATAGCTATGAAAGGTTACTAGAGCTTTAGGCTTTGAGCCATACCCAAGACCATCCAAAATAATTGAGCTAACAACGCTCTTTGGATCATTGCAATCTTTGATTATCTCTTTGAGTTCAGCCCAAAAAGCAAATTTTTCAATATTATCGAGTAGGGTAGCGATACCATTGCCTTGCTTATCCTCTGTGACGTACTCAAAGAGTTCTTTAAACATACGCGTCGCAGCACCAGAAGCGGGGACAAACTTCACGACTTCTAGCGAGTTCAGTCGTTGGTTATAGTACTCCGTAAAACGCTCTATTTGAGCGTCATCTATCTTAACGATTCCATCGCCACAAATAGCTGCTCGCGCGATATTGAGATAGGGAAACCCGCTCTTAAACTTATCAACCTGCACCTCCACACTCTCGGGGGTGAGTCCATGGGCGCTAATCTGCGCCAAATCCTCATTTGTGAACATTATCTTATTTTTATAAATTTGTTTATGTTAATTAAACAGCATGGTGCAAAATTACTGAAATAATTTTTAACTTTGCAATATGATTAGATGTTTTAACAATATTTCGCTCTTATCGCGCAATAGTTTCAAGGTCGATGTGAAGGCTCAGACTCTTGTTGAGTTTGAATCAACAGATGACCTATACCAAATATTTAGCCAAACGCCCCCAACGGAGTGGTACGTACTAAGTGGTGGTAACAATATCTTGTTTACAGACGATTTTAATGGGACGTTGTTATCTCCTGTCTCTCAAGGCATTAATATCATTAACAACGGGGATCAATTCATAACTCTTCGCGTTGACGCGGGTGTTGAGTGGGACGACCTTGTAGCATGGTGCGTTGAACGAAATTTGTGGGGCATCGAGAACCTTTCACTTATACCTGGTCGCGCTGGCGCTGCTCCAATTCAAAATATCGGAGCTTATGGTGTTGAAGCAAGCGACGTTATTGAGAGTGTTGAGATATTTGATGTTACGAGACTTGAAGTTTACGAAATCTCAGTTCACGAGTGTAAGTTTGCATATCGCGAAAGTATATTCAAGCACGAACTCAAAGGCAAAGTCATCATTACATCAATAAAAATAAAGCTCTCCAAACACGCATCACCACGCCTAGGATACGCAGATGTTAGCTCACGCGTTGAAGCTTTAGGTGGTGTAAACCTACCGAACATACGTAAAGCAATTTGCGAGATTAGAAGCTCTAAGCTGCCAGACCCAGAGGTTACAGGCAACGCGGGCAGCTTCTTCAAAAACCCAGTTGTATCAAGCAAAAAGAGAGAAGAGTTACTTCATAAATATCCATCAATGCCTCACTATCCGATTGAGGGGGATAGCTCCTCTTTCAAACTAGCCGCTGGGTGGCTTATTGACCAATCGGGATTAAAGGGGTACACTCAAGGGCGTGTTGGAATACACTCAGCACAAGCGTTAGTGGTCATTAACTTAGGCGGCGCGACGGGTGCAGAGATCGTGGAGTTTGCCCAAATGGTACAAAAAGTGGTGAATGATAAATTTGGAGTAGAGATATCCATGGAGGTGAACCTTCTATAATAATAGGTAACAATATATAGATATGATAAAATTAGAAGACTCTTTTAAGAACAACATAGAGGCTAATGAGCTAAATACCAAAGACGACAAGATCCTCCTTACCGTATCTGGAGGTGTGGACTCAATGGTGTTGTTAGACCTATACACGCGCTGTGGATATAACGTAGGCATTGCTCATTGCAACTTCCAACTTCGAGGAGATGAGAGCATGGAGGATGAGGAGCTAGTGGAGAAGCAGGCCTCAAAGTATGGTGTGCCGTTCTACAACAAACGCTTTGATACCATTGCCGAGATGGAGCGAACTGGCGAGTCTATGGAGATGGCAGCTAGACGACTGCGTTATGAGTGGTTCTATGAACTGTGTGACCAACATGAATACAATGTTATTGCCGTAGCCCACCACATAGACGACTCCATAGAGACTTTTTTTATCAATTTAATGCGAGGTACAGGGCTTCGAGGGCTGACAGGTATCAACACACATATAGGCAAGGTGATACGTCCATTAATGTTCGCTTCGCGTAAAGATATCTTAGAGTATGCCGTATCGCACAAGCTTCCATTTAGGGAGGATTCATCAAATCGTTCAACCAAATACTTACGCAATAAAATTAGACTCGGGTTAGTCCCTCGAATTAAAGAGATAAAACCCAACTTTACGGATCTAATGCGCAAGAATATCTCTAGGCTAGGTGACGCTCAGGTTTTTATTGACTGCTGCATCAAAAATATATACAAGGAAGCTATCGTATCTGCTGATGGTATATATAGGCTTAATATATCTAAAATTAGCGATGAGCTACCGCGCGATTTTGTTATATACGAACTTCTCTCCTCTTCATTCGAATTCAAAGGAGATGTAGTTGATTCACTCATACAGGCATACGATAATAAAAGCACAGGAAAGCGCTTCTACTCAAAGGAGTATGTTGCATATATTGACCGCGAAGAGGTGCTTATCACAAAGGTCCCAAACGATGACTCTTGCGAAGTGTCGATGGATATCACGGCACATAGGAGCTACTGCGGCAATATGATCCTACATCACGACATTATAGATATTGACCTTATTGAGACATTAAATGTCGCCGACAATATTGCACTCATAGACGCCGACAAACTCAACGCTCCAATTACGCTAAGGCGTTGGCATGAAGGGGACTGGTTTATCCCTTTTGGGATGAGCGGCAAGAAAAAAGTAAGTGATTTTTTGGTCGATCAAAAGGTCTCAATCCCAGAGAAGCAGAGGCAATTTGTTATGTTATGCGGTGACGATATTATTTGGTTAATAGGTCGTCGCCTTGATAATAGATTTAGACTAGAGAACTCCACCGAGAATGTATTACGAATAACGAAAGAGATATTGTAAACGTGGCTAAGTCAGCAGTAAAATTCAAAGATACAGTATCTACGTATAGAGCCATCATGGATGATATAGGTAGACGTAACTTCGCACCCATATATCTACTTATGGGCGAAGAGGGGTACTTTATCGACTCTATATGCGATGAGCTTACAGGCTCTATCTTAACAGAGGCCGAGAGATCTTTTAACCAGATCGTACTCTACGGTCGGGACTCTGAGGCAGGTGTCGTTGTCAACTATTGCCGACAAGCGCCAATGATGGGTTCTCACGAAGTTGTCGCTGTTAAAGAGGCACAACACCTACGCTCAATAGAGAAACTTACGCACTACACCACAACCATTGTCTCAAGTACAATATTGATTATATGCTACAAAGATAAGAATCTTGATAAGCGCTCACAGCTATACAAAAGCATAGTAAAAAGCGGGGGAGTGATCCTAGAGTCCGTACGCCCAAGAGATTACGAGATCGGAGGGTGGCTTACCGAATTTATCGCATCTAAAGGGCGTCGCATTACCCCCAAGGCTCTAGCTATGGTGGTTGATAATCTGGGTACCGACATATCAAAGATATCAAATGAAATATCTAAATTAATTATATCGACACCCAACGAAACGCTCCAAATAGAGGATAGTCATATCGAAAAGCATATCGGCATATCAAAGGAGTACAATAACTACGAGCTAGCACGAGCTGTGTTAAGTAGAGATGTAAAGAAAGCCCTATCTATTGCCGACAACTTTGCGCATAATCCTAAGAATAACCCATTGCTAGTCACTATTATGGTGCTATTTGCCGAGTTTAAAAAGATATTTATTATTAACTATCTGAGATGGTTAACACGACAAAAAGGCGGCAGTTTTCCATCTGACATAGAGCTAATGAAGAGTCTAAAGGTATCAAATCAATATGTCATTGGAGAACTAAAGACACTCAGCGCGAAGTGGAATAATGCCAATGTATTTCGTATTTTAGGTCTTATGCGCGAATATGACGGCAAGAGTAAGGGCATCAATAGCGGCGGGGCAAGCGATGGCGAGCTTCTACGTGAGTTGTTACTTAAAATATTTGCATAGTTATGCCTAAGCCGTATCTCTTCCAAAGGGTTCATACTCTGCATCATAAACCCATCTACCTCGAGGTTCACCTCGAAGTATTGGCGCGCTGCTACAAGGAGTTATGGGGCGCTGACGTTGTGATCAAAAAGGATAATTTAGCGGCAAAAATAGAGAAGCTATTAAAGTTACGTGGTGCACCATACTCTACCTCAACATATATCGAGCTGCGCTTAGATATAGATGGCACGATAAGACCAATAATACTCGAAAACTCTATATATGAAGGGTATACACTACGATGCTTCAACCCCAAGGCTTATATCGTCACATACGACAACACTCTTGGGAATCTACCAACCTCGGTGCGTAGCGCAGCGGCGGATTTAGCACTCAGCAAGGCGCAACTCCATGGTGCTGATATCGCCATACGTGAAGGCTCGGATGGTGTTTTATACTCTGCCGATGACGCTCCGCTTTTTGCCGTTATGGGGCGCAACATCTACACTCCGCCAGCGATGGAGAGCGTCGAGCATAGACTTGTAGCACGAGCGGCACAACGACACAACATAACAATCCAAGAGCTAAGCTTTAAGAGTGCCGATTTACACTACTTCGATGAACTATTCTATGTCAACCATTATGGCGTGACAGCAATACATTCATACGAGAAAAAGCTCTACATGTCAATAATTGCGAGAAAAATATCAACTTTACTTATGTAATAAGAAACTGTTTAAGTTTTATATTTTCGTTCTTTTTGTCTCTTTTGCACCATTTTTTACACCTCAAAATTGTTAAATAGAACCACTATTTGCCTCATTTGATGTGCAAAAACTAATGCAAAATAGCCTTAAAATAACTTCGATTAACTTTATTTAAACAGTTTCTAAATAAATAAATTAGCTTATTTGCTCAAATAAAGTAGTTTATTTAAGAAAAAATACCTACATTTGACACTCAAAAGACGTATAGTAATTAAAAACAATGCATTAATATAAGTATGTGTGGATTTGTAGCATTATTTGATATCGTAGGCAAGGCCTCGGAACAGCGAAAATCTATTTTAAAATTGGCAAAAAAGATCCGTCACCGCGGACCCGATTGGTCAGGAATATATTGTGGAGAGAGTGCGATATTAGCGCACGAGCGTCTCTCAATCGTAGACCCTCAATCAGGTAATCAGCCCCTTTACACCGAAGATGGCAAAGTGGTTCTTGCGGTCAATGGAGAGATCTATAATCACCTAGATGTAAGACGTGAGATGGCAAATGAGTATAACTTCCTAACAGGTTCAGACTGTGAGGTTATACTTGCGCTATATCGCAAATATGGCGTAGAGAAGATGTTTGAGCACTTCAGCGGTATCTTTGCGTTTGCTCTATATGATAGCGAGCGCGATGAGTATCTCATAGCTCGTGACCATATCGGTATTATTCCTCTCTACATTGGTTGGGACGACAATAACCAATTCTATGTAGCTTCAGAGCTTAAGGCTTTAGAGGGTACTTGCTCTAAGATTCAATCTTTTGAGCCAGGTCACTATATCTGGAGCGGAAATAGCAAAGAGATGGTTAAATGGTACAACCGTCCATGGCGTGACTACGATAACGTAAAGGATAACGACGCTTCAATCGAGGTTCTACGTGATGCTATGATGGAGGCAGTAAAGAGACAGCTAATGACAGACGTACCTTATGGAGTACTTCTATCAGGTGGTCTTGACTCATCTGTGGTATCAGCCATTGCTAAGCACTATGCAGCAACTCGTGTAGAGTGTGAGAATAACTCTGCGGCATGGTATCCACAGCTTCACTCATTCGCAGTTGGACTTAAGGGTGCACCCGATTTGATCGCAGCACGCAAAGTTGCAGACCATATCGGAACTGTTCACCATGAGGTTCACTACACTATCGAGGAGGGTATTGACGCTATTCGTGATGTGATATATTTCATCGAGACATACGACGTTACAACAATACGCGCATCAACACCGATGTATCTTCTTGCTCGTGTCATCAAATCTATGGGTATCAAGATGGTACTATCGGGTGAGGGCGCAGATGAGATCTTCGGAGGTTACCTATATTTCCACAAGGCTCCTAACGCTAAAGAGTTCCACGAGGAGACCGTACGTAAGCTCGATAAACTACACCTTTATGACTGCCTTCGTGCCAACAAATCGCTCTGCGCATGGGGTGTCGAGGGTCGTGTTCCATTCCTAGACAAGGAGTTTATGGAGGTTGCAATGCAGCTAAACCCAGAGGCTAAGATGGCAAAGGATGGACGCATGGAGAAGTGGATTCTTCGTAAGGCTTTTGAGCACATGCTTCCAGAGAGTGTAACATGGAGACAAAAAGAGCAGTTCTCGGACGGTGTAGGTTATAGTTGGATTGATACTCTTAAGGCGATCACTAACGACGCAGTAAGCGACGAGGATATGGAGAAAGCAGCCGAGAGGTTCCCTGTAAACCCACCTCGCAACAAGGAAGAGTACTACTATCGTACAATCTTTGAGGAGCACTTCCCATCTGATACTGCTGCACAGTGTGTACCTTCGGTACCATCAGTGGCATGTAGTACAGCTGAGGCTCTAGCTTGGGATGAGTCGTTTAGAAATCTAAATGATCCATCAGGTCGCGCAGTTAAAGGCGTTCACGAGCAAGCTTTATAATATATATTATGAAAAATGCCCTGTTCAAGTCACATTGAGCAGGGTATTTTTTATTTTTAGTGTATGGCTCCTTGCACTGATTCTTACTGCCCTGCGCGGGCAGCGGCGGGGAGCACCCCATGGGTGGTCGGAAGATTAATTCTTAAAAAATAGTTTAGGATCACCACCACTCGCAATGATAATAATTTCGATAGCTAAGTTTCTTATCTCCATTGCGAATCTACGTTTGGCTGTTT
>JBCQVD010000097.1:0-7548 GCA_047173405.1 Rikenellaceae bacterium | reverse complement strand
GCCCGAAACAACTCCAAATACCGACGACGCTCGGCTACACTCCGCTTGACCATAATCTTTTTGATGCAAAGGTAAAGATTCAAATAACACAGCGCAAGATGTAGGTGACGGAGGAGTTACGTTGCATCTGTTAAGTGTTTAATGTTTAGCGTTTAGTTTCTTAACATTTAACACTAAACATTCAACGGCTTTTCGGTTCAATCACTTTAGTGTATGATAAATTTCAGAGGGATAGTTGGTTACTCAAATTTATTTGAAGTAATCAACTATCCCTTTGAAATATTATAGCTTTAGGTATAATCCGAAAACAGCTAACAAAAGTTTAGCTCCTCGCAGAGCTGCAAAAAAAATGAGACCCTAGAGAATTAACTCTAGGGTCTCGACACTATCTATTATCAACAAAAAAAACTACTCTTCGTCTGAATCGGTGTATGCTTTCAATAACTTATCTTGCACATCCGAAGGCACCTGCTCGTACGATGCGAACTTCATTGAGTATGTCGCTGCACCCGAGGTGAGTGATGATAGGGATGTCGAGTAACGATAAAGCTCCGCTAGTGGTACGCGTGCGTTGAGGCGATCAAAGCCCTTATCAGACTCCATACCCATAATTATCGCGCGACGATTCTGCAAGTCACTCATCACGGCTCCCATATAATCTGTCGGTGTCAACACCTCAACATCGTATACTGGCTCCATGATCTTTGGTCCTGCATTGCGGAAAGCCTCCTTAAAGGCGTTACGAGCAGCCAACTTAAACGATATCTCATTTGAGTCAACTGGGTGCATCTTACCATCATAGACCACAACTCTAATGTCGCGAGCATACGAACCTGTAAGTGGTCCCTCGTCCATCTTTTCGAGGATTCCCTTAACGATAGCTGGCAGGAAGCGAGCATCAATAGCGCCACCAACGATAGAGCTATAGAACTGCAACTTACCACCCCAAGGAAGTTCATGTTCCTCCTTACCTTTAATATTTACGTTAACCTCCTTACCTGCAATCTTGTAGCTCTTAGGCTCCTCTATTCCATCATAGTAAGGCTCTATAACCATGTGAACCTCACCGAATTGACCTGCACCACCCGACTGTTTCTTATGGCGATAATCAGCAGCTGCAACCTTGGTGATAGTCTCACGATATGGGATCTTAGGAGCCTCGAAATCAAACGACACCTTACCCACGGTTTGAAGCTTATTGCGCAAGATATTAAGGTGGTGCTCACCTTGACCCTGGATAATAGTCTGCTTAAGCTCCTTCGAGTAATCGGCAAGAAGTGTTGGATCCTCGAACTTAGACTCGTTGAGTAGACGTCCTAGCTTCTCCTCGTCGGCGGTATCCTTACACTTGATAGCAGCACGATAGCGAGGCTCTGGGAAGATGATAGGGTCGACACTCAACACATCCGATGCTGTGCAAAGTGTATCATTAGTCTTGGTACCCTTAAGCTTAACAGCGCAACCAATATCACCAGCGCACAACTCAGTCACCTTGATACGGTTCTTTCCAGCTACGGCAAAGATCTGCGATATCTTCTCCTTATTACCCGTGCGCGAGTTCACTAGCTCCATACCCTCACACACCTTACCGCGCACCACACGAATATAACTAATCTCTCCAATATGCTGCTCTAGCTGACTCTTAAATACAAAAGCTACGGTTGGCTCCGCATCATCCGCCGAGATCTCATCCGCCTCGGTGGTTAAGAACTTAGGCGCTGAGAGTGGACCAGGAGCGACATTAATAATAAACTCCATCAAACGTTTTGTTCCAATATCTCGCTTTCCGCTGACGCAGAAGATAGGCATCAAATCGCGATTAGCAACACCCAACTTCAAACCTGCACGGATATCATCTTGGGTAAGCGAACCCTTATCGAAATACAGCTCCATTAGAGCCTCGTCGTTCTCCGCCGCGATCTCCACAAGCTCCTTGTTAAGCTCCATAGCACGCTCCATCTCCGACTCTGGGATATCCAACTCCTCACGAGAACCATTATGGTCGGTGAAGCGATACATCTTCATCATCAACACGTCAACGAATGAATCGAAGCCATCACCTATATTTACTGGATACTGCACAAGCACTGGCTTAAGCCCCGCCGCCGCTTTGATACTCTCAAAAGCGCTCTCGAAGTTTGCTTTATCGTGGTCTAGCTGCGTGATTACTCCAATGACTGGTTTTTTAAGCATACGCGCGTAACGAGCCTGAATCTCGGAACCTACCTCCCAGCCACTCTGTGCATTGAATAGAAAAACACCTACGTCACCCACCTTAAAGGCAGAAAAAAGACCTCCACAGAAATCGTCCGAACCTGGACAATCTATAATATTGAGCTTACGACCCATGAACTCCGTGAAGAGTATTGTCGAATATATCGAACGCTTATACTCATGCTCTATATCTGTGTTATCCGAAAGGGTGTTGCAACCCTCTATGGTACCCCTGCGATCAATTACTTTACCCTCATACGCCATCGCCTCGGCTAGGGTTGTTTTACCGGTACCAGGGGCACCGATAAGGACAATATCTTTGATCTCCTTTGCTGCATAGTTTTTCATATCGTGAAGTTTTAAGTTGAAGTTTTTGGTTTATCGAAGTTAAAATTATAAAATTATTTTTAACTAAGCAACAATAAAGCCATTTTTTTTGCAACTAGGCTCTATTTTTTAATATTTAACCTGAGATAGTTAGGAGTTAGCTCCTTAACTACTAACTACTAACTACTAACTCTATAAAATAAGCAGAGGCCACCCCGATGGGGTAGCCTCTAAAATATCTGACTCTCTGCTTAGAGAACCCGAAAGCTATTTAACTGCATTAACAATCGCTGCAAAAGCCTGTGGCTCGTTCATCGCTAGATCCGCCATAACCTTACGGTTGATAACGATACCCTTAGCGTTGATCTTACCAATAAACTCAGAATAGGTCATACCTTGAGCGCGAACGGCTGCATTGATACGAACAATCCATAGCGAACGATATGTTCTCTTTTTAAGAGCGCGGTGTGCATAAGCATACTGCAAACCCTTCTCGACAGTATTTTTGGCTACTGTCCATACATTTCCCCTTGAACCAAAGTTACCCTTGGCAAGTTTCAAAACCTTTTTTCTTCTTGCGCGTGACGCAACAGCATTTACGGAACGTGGCATACTTGAAAAGTTTTTGAGGAGCTGTCAGCGACGTGATTCTCTCACGCTCTTTGGGGCTGATTCGCTCCAGATTAATAAAATAAGGTGAACTAATGGGTTAATTACTTAACCAACAAGTTCTTAATTTTGCGCTCATCTACAGCAGCAACAGTTGCTGAATAGCATAGATTACGCTTTTGTTTTGTGCTCTTTTTTGTCAGGATGTGGCTGTGATAAGCGTGTTTACGCTTGATCTTTCCTGTGCCGGTGAAAGAAAAACGCTTCTTTGCTGCGGCATTTGTTTTCATTTTTGGCATTGCTTTCTCTTGTTAATTAGTTAATAAATAGCCTGCAAATGTAACTATAAATTACGAAATAACAAAATCTTACCTCTTTTTCACGAAAATAATCACTACCTTTGTGGTATACAAAATCAAATAACAAACATTATGGAGTTTAAAGAGATAATATCTAAGCGCCGCAGCGTGCGCAAATTTAGCGATAAGGTAGTTCCTCGCGAGGTGATTGATCGCATTATAGAGTCGACACTCAAAGCCCCTTCATCACGCAACTCGCGCTCTTCGAACTTCCTTGTAGTAACCCAAAAGGAGACCCTTGCAAAGATCGCCACCATGCGCGACTATGGATCAGCTTTTGTAAAGGATGCAGCCGCCATGATCCTCGTAATGGGCGACACCACCGCCACTGATCTATGGGAGGTTAACGCATCTATTTCAGCCACTACCATGCAGCTCGCTATCGTTGACGAGGGGCTTGCTTCGTGCTGGGTACATGTCAAGGATCGCCCACAACTACAAGCTGAGCCAAACGGCAAGATGGCGATCGAGCTACTGCGCGAGATACTCCCCATCAAGGAGGAGCAAGATGTGTTGTGTGGCATAGCCCTCGGCTACTCAGACTTTGAACCAAAGCCGCTGCCAGAGTTCGACCACGAGTCAAAGATTGTATACTTATAGAACATAGGATTAGATCCACATAAGGGCGAAAACACGTATACAACTGCCCTACGCGGGCGGCGGCGGGGTGCTCCCCGCAGAGCCAAACTTTTGTATAGCAACTGTTAAGTAATCCCGCTCATTAAATATGAATGTTACAACTTTTTGTGGTGACTTAATTTCGATTTGAGGTCGAGCACGTAGTGTTTAAGAAATTTTAAAAGGGTGGTTGGTTAATCAAATTTATTTGAAATAACCAACCACCCTTTTGAAATATTATAACTTCAGGTATAATCCAAAAACCGCAAAGAAAATCCTTAGCTCCGCGGGGAGCACCCCGCCGCTGTCCGCGCAGGACAGTGAAAACAATATAACACAATTAACCAAAGGGGTATCTACCCCCGAGTATACCTACCTACTTACTTACTCTGCGCAGCGATACCCTTCATCTTGTCGATAAACGTAGCCGCGGGCATTGAGCCTTGCAGGCGTCCAACAACCTTACCCGAGCCATCAAAGATAAGATAGGTCGGAATTGAGCTAACGCCATACTTCTTCGACATCTCGCGACCAATCGTTCCTTCTACGTTATACTTTGCACTAACGAAATGTTTAGACATCTCAGCGCCGACATCCTCGCGCGAAAAGACATCACGCTCCATTGTCTTGCAAGGAGGACACCACGTAGCATAGAGGTCCACAAATGCGAGTTTCTTTTCACCCTTAGCCATCTCGAAGAGCTTCTGAAGCTCCACATCCTTAAATTGCACCTGCGCGCACAGCGATGTTACGGCTAGTAGCAGCGCTACACTTAATGTAATCTTCTTAAACATAATTATCTATTTTTTGTTATTAATTGTCGACAACAAACCACATGCCGCCTCGATCTCCTCGCCGCGCGACTGACGAATAGTGGTATGAATACCCTTCGCCGTGAGGGTGTCCCTAAACCTCACGATCTTCTCATCCTCAGGCGAATAGATATCCGAGCCAGGGATCTTATGGAACTTGATAATATTCAATCTACACTTCACCCCATTCAGCAGGCGGCACAGCTCACGAATATGGTGTGGCGAGTTATTCTTGCCACTCATAAGGATATACTCAAACGAGACCCTTCGTTGGTGGGAAAAGTCGTAACCGCGCAGAACCTCAATAAACTCAGCTATCGGGTATGCCTTCTCGATAGGCATTATCTCCGCCCTCTCATTAGAGTACGGATTGTGGAGACTAACCGCCAAGTGCACCGAACAAGAGTCCAAGAACCTACGTAGCTCACGCGTCACACCCGCCGTAGAGAGGGTTATTCGATACGGCGACCAACCATAGCCCCACACTGAAGTGAGGATCTCAATAGCCACCATTACGCTATCCATATTATCGAGCGGCTCGCCCATCCCCATAAAGACAATATTCGTGAGGTTACTAAACTCGGGCACTGAGGCAAACTGATTCAGTATCTCGTTTGTCGACAAAGAGTGTTGCAGCCCTTGACGCGCCGTGGCACAAAAGACGCACCCCATACGACACCCCGCCTGCGAGGAGAGGCACAACGTCGCACGCTCCTTGTCGGGGATGTAAGCCGTCTCAATATAAGCACTCTCGCGAGTAGCAAAGAGATATTTCTTCGTTCCATCCTTCGCCTCGCGCTCCTTTAATGGGGCGACGCGACCAACCTCATAGTGCATTTTTAGAAGCTCGCGACCCTTAACCGAGATGTTTGTCATCTCGTCAATGGTTAAAACGTGCTTAGAATACAACCATGAAGCTATTTGTTTAGCGGTGAATTTAGGGAGTTTCAACTCCCCACAAATAGACTCTAAATGGCTGAGTGTCTTGCCGTAAAGAGGTTGCTTAGAGTGAGTCATATATAGTTAATTATTTTCTTTGAGAGAGCAAAGTTACAATAAAACGAATAATTTTAACCATTAAGTATAGCGTTTTTAAATTTTTATCCTTATATTTGTGGTCAACTGTGCAACCATACTAAAAAATTTGTGTTTGCTCAGGCTTAAAACTAAACCGAAACAACAGATAAATTAAACTAATAATAAACAATGGAACTTAAAAAAACACCTAAAGCTGACCTCAAAAACAAGAGAGGTTTATTGCTTGAGATTGGCTTGATTGTTGCGTTGGGAGTTGTGATTGCAGCATTCTCATACACACCAAAAGAGCACCGTATTGAGCAGGTTGATATGAATTATGGTGCCATCGAAGAAGAGATCACCGAAATAACCCGCCAAGACCTTAAGCCACCACCACCACCAAAGAAGGTCGAGGTTAAGGTCATCAGCACACTGCTTAAGGTTGTAACAAATGATACACAGGTAGATACCGACCTTGATTTCGCAGAGTTTGACGAGGATACAGAGATTATCCAAACTATCGAGGAGAAAGAGGAGGTTATCGAGGATAGCGAGCCATTCCTCTTCGCGGAGGTGATGCCTGCATTCCAAGGAGGTGGTCTTGATGCTTTCCACAGATGGGTACAGGAGAAGGTTGTATACCCTGTAATCGCTCAGGAGAATGGTATCTCAGGACGTGTGATCTTGACGTTTGTCATCGAGAAGAATGGTGACCTCACCAATATTCAGATCCTTCAAACACCTGACCGTTCACTCTCAGAGGAGGCAACACGCGTACTTAAGAGTTCACCAAAGTGGACTCCAGCAAGACAGGGTACTCAGGTTGTACGTGTGAAGTACACGTTACCTGTAATCTTTAACCTTGCGGACTAAGGAGCGAAAGTAATATATTATAATTTAGGGTGTCTCCGCATTAACAATAGTTGGAGACACCTTTTTTTCTTTAAGAGAATTGGAGTTAAAAGAGAGTAAAGATTCAAAAAAAGGGCATGTGGTTGAGAATATCCAACCGCGCCGTGCTGTGCTGGCTGCCGTAATTCGCGACAACCAAAATCCTCGTGAGGCTATGGAGTTCCTCGACGAGTTGGAGTTTCTTGCCAAGACCGACAACATCGAGACACTGCGTTACTTCACCCAACGCCTACCACAACCCTCGTCACGTATATATATGGGGCCAGGTAAGTTGCAAGAGATCGCGGAGTACTGCAAGGAGAACGATGTTGATGTTGTGATCTTCGATGATGAGCTTTCGCCATCTCAAACACGCAACATCGAGAAGGAGATGCCTTGCAAGGTCCTTGACCGCACGCGCCTCATCCTCGATATCTTTATGTCGAGGGCACAAACCGCCTATGCCAAGACACAAGTACAGCTCGCGACGTATGAGTATATGCTACCACGACTAACTGGTATGTGGACTCACCTCGAGAGGCAACGTGGAGGTACAGGAACGCGTGGTGGAGCGGGTGAGAGGGAGATCGAGACCGACCGCCGTATTGTCCGCAATCGCATAACCAAGCTCAAGGAGGATCTCAAGAAGATCGACCGCCAGATGGCAGTACAGCGCTCCAATAGAGGCTCTCTTGTGCGAA